>NZ_SDIG01000085.1:0-26634 GCF_004122755.1 Streptomyces sp. TM32 | reverse complement strand
GGAGCCCCCACTGCGTACTGCATCCGGTGGCTCTCCGTCTCGTGCGGTCCATGTGGTGCGGTGTTCCCCGGCTGCCGCCGGGAGTGCCCCGGCGCCGGGCTCGGCCGCCCGTGCGTCGTGGGGCAACCCACCGGCGCGGAGGGGCCGTTGTGCCCCACGGCCCGGTGGGGGTGGTACTGCTGCGAACGGTACCCTCCCGGGCCCGGTCAGGAGAGGTCCTGCCCCGCTGCTCAGCACATGAACGGCCGGGGCCGGGCCGAGGTGCCCCGGATGGTGCGTCAGCCGGTCGGCGGGCGGACGGAGCGCCCCGGCCCCCGGGGCACCGCCGTCCACCGGGCGCCGCGTCCCGCGGGCCGTACGCGGAGTGCGGGGCGCGGCAGGGGCGGGCGGCGGCACCGCGGGACCGTGGACCGCGGGAGCCGAGCGGCCGGGGGCCCGGCCCGTGGCGCGGGCGCGGACCCGCCGGGCCGGACGGCTCAGGCCGCGATCTCGGCGTGCGCGGCGAGCAGCATGGCCGGGTCCGGGCCCTCCAGGACGGTCGGCTTGGCCAGGCCGTCCAGGACGATGAAGCGCAGCCGGTCGCCACGGGACTTCTTGTCGACCTTCATCGTCTCCAGCAGCTTGGGCCACTGGTCGCCGCGGTAGGTCAGCGGCAGCCCGACGGAGGCGAGGACGGTGCGGTGCCGGTCGGCGGTGGCGTCGTCCAAGCGGCCGGCGATCCGGCCGAGTTCGGCGGCGAAGACCATACCGACGGAAACCGCGGCGCCGTGCCGCCAGTTGTAGCGCTCGTTCTTCTCGATGGCGTGCGCCAGGGTGTGGCCGTAGTTGAGGATCTCGCGCAGACCGGACTCCTTGAGGTCCGCGGAGACCACCTCGGCCTTGACCCGGATCGCCCGCTCGATGAGCTCGGCGGTGTGCGCCCCGTCCGGGCGCTTGGCGGCCTCCGGGTCCGACTCGATCAGGTCGAGGATCGCCGGGTCGGCGATGAAGCCGGCCTTGATGACCTCGGCCAGACCGGAGACGTAGTCGTGCACCGGCAACGAGTCGAGCGCGGCCAGATCGCAGAGCACCCCGGCCGGCGGGTGGAAGGCGCCGACGAGGTTCTTGCCCTCGGCGGTGTTGATGCCGGTCTTACCGCCGACCGCCGCGTCCACCATGCCGAGCACGGTGGTCGGTACGGCGATCCAGCGCACCCCGCGCAGCCAGGTCGCGGCGACGAAACCGGCCAGGTCGGTGGTGGCCCCGCCGCCGACGCCGACGAGCACATCGCTGCGGGTGAAGCCGGACTGCCCGAGCGCCTTCCAGCAGTACGCCGCCACCTCGGCGGTCTTGGCCTCCTCGGCGTTCGGCAGCTGGACGGCGATCGCCTCGTAGCCCTGGGAGGCCAGGTCCTCGCGCAGCGCCTCACCGGTGGCGGCCAGCGCCTCCGGGTGCAGTACGGCCACGCGCTTGACGCCGTCGCCGATCAGGCCCGGGAGCTCACCGAGCAGCTGCCGCCCGACGAGCACCTCGTACGGGTCGGTGCCCGCCGTGCCGCCGACCTGGATACGGGTGGCCTGCTCCGTCATGCCTGTTCCTCCCTGTGGGCGGCCCGCGGGGCGTCTCCCGCGGCCGGCCGTAGCTCCAATGCGTCCATGATCACCTCGGCGACCTGGGCGGGGGTGCGCCCGGCCGTGGCGACCACGGCGCGCGCGACCTCGGTGTACAGCGGGCGGCGGCGCTCCATCAGCTCGCGCCACTGCTTGCGCGGGTTGACGGCCAGCAGCGGGCGGGGCGCGTCCAGCCCCACCCGCTTGACCGCGTCGGCCAGCTCCACGTCCAGGAAGACCACCGGCAGCCCGGACAGCAGCGCCCGGGTGCCCTCGTCGAGGATCGCGCCGCCGCCGAGCGAGAGCACGCCCGGGTGGCACTCCAGGGCGCTGCGGACGGCCGCCCGCTCCAGCTCACGGAAGTGCGGCTCGCCCTGGTCGATGAAGATCTCGGCGATCGGCCGGCCGGCCGTGGCGACGACATCGGCATCGGTGTCGCGGTAGCCGACGCCCAGCCGCTCGGCGAGCAGGGCGCCCACCGTGGACTTGCCGGCCCCGGGCGGGCCGATCAGGACGACGACCGGCGAGGTCACTTGATCGCCAGGTTGTCGAGGAAGCCGCGTACGTTGCGGCGGGTCTCCGGCACGCTGTCGCCGCCGAACTTCTCCAGCAGCGCGTCCGCCAGCACGAGCGCCACCATCGCCTCGGCGACGATGCCGGCGGCCGGCACGGCGCAGACGTCCGAGCGCTGGTGGTGCGCCTTGGCCGCCTCGCCCGTGCTCACATCGATGGTCGCCAGCGCCCGCGGCACCGTCGCGATCGGCTTCATCGCGGCGCGCACCCGCAGCAGTTCACCGGTCGCCAGCCCGCCCTCGGTGCCACCGGAGCGACCCGAGCTGCGCTTGATCCCTTCGTCGGTGGCGACGATCTCGTCGTGCGCCTTCGAGCCCGGCACCCGCGCCAGGTCGAAGCCGTCGCCGACCTCGACGCCCTTGATCGCCTGGATGCCCATGAGGGCCGCGGCCAGCCGCGCGTCCAGCCGCCGGTCCCAGTGGACGTGCGAGCCGAGCCCCACCGGCACGCCGTAGGCCAGCACCTCGACCACGCCGCCGAGGGTGTCGCCGTCCTTGTGGGCCTGGTCGATCTCGGCGACCATCGCCTTGCTCGCGTCCGCGTCCAGGCAGCGCACCGGGTCGGCGTCCAGCTTCTCGACATCGGAGGGCTTCGGGTAGACGCCGTACGGAGCCTTGGCCGCGGCCAGCTCCACGACGTGCGAGACGATCTCGATACCGGCCGCCTCCTTGAGGAAGGACCGGGCGACCGCGCCCAGGGCGACCCGGGCGGCGGTCTCGCGGGCGGAGGCCCGCTCCAGGACCGGACGGGCCTCGTCGAAGCCGTACTTCTGCATTCCGGCGAGGTCGGCGTGGCCGGGGCGGGGGCGGGTCAGCGGCTCGTTACGGGCCAGCGAGTCCAGCACCCCCTGGTCCACCGGGTCGGCCGCCATGACCTGCTCCCACTTGGGCCACTCGGTGTTGCCGACCATCACGGCCACCGGCGAGCCCAGCGACAGGCCGTGCCGCACGCCGCCCAGGAAGGTGACCTCGTCCTGCTCGAACTTCATCCGGGCACCGCGGCCATAGCCGAGCCGGCGCCTGGCCAGTGCGTCCGCCACCAGCTCGGTGGTGATCGGGACCCCGGCCGGAAGGCCTTCCAGCGTCGCCACGAGTGCGGGGCCGTGCGACTCCCCCGCCGTCAGCCAGCGCAACCTGCTCAACGGTGCTCCTCATGTACTGCTCATCCGCGTACGGTCTCCCCCTGATCCTCCCACGTCGCGCCGGTGGGGCGGCGTCCAGTCCAGGGAGCGGACCGCATGCGCGGGGGCGGACCGGGCGGATCAGCGGGCGAGGAGTGCCGCCTCCCCGGCGCTGCGCATCGCGGCGAGCGGCGCCGGCGTGCGCCCCGTCATCTGCTCCACCTGCAGGACGGCCTGGTGGACGAGCAGGTCGAGGCCGCCGACCACGGCGCCGCCGCGGTCGGCCCAGGCGGCGGCCAGCGCCGTCGGCCAGGGCTCGTAGAGGACGTCGAAGAGGGTGCCGGGTCGCGCGGGGACGGCGGCGGCGAGCGCGTCGGTGGTGCCCGCGGGGGTGGTGGCGACGGTCAGCGGCGCCTCGAAGGCCGCGGCGGCGTCCTCCCAGGGGGCGGTGCGGACCGGAACCCCGAGCCGCTCGCCCCAGCCGCGCATCTCCGCGGCCCGTGCGTCGCTGCGGACATATGCGGTGACCTCGCCGGTGCAGATACGGGCGAGGGCGGCGAGCGCCGAGGAGGCGGTGGCGCCGGCGCCCAGCACGGAGGCCCGCTCGACCTGCCGTACCCCGCGCTCGCGCAGCGCGGCGAGCATGCCGGGGATGTCCGTGTTGTCGCCGAGGCGGCGCCCGTCGCCGGTGAGGACGACGGTGTTCACCGCCTCGACCGAGGCCGCGGTCGGGGTGATCTCGTCGAGCAGCGGGATCACCGCGCGCTTGAGCGGCATGGTCAGCGACAGTCCCGCCCAGGTGGCGTCCAGGCGCTCCATGAAGGCGGGCAGGGCCGCTTCGTCGACCTCGTGCCGGCCGTACGTCCAGTCGCTCAGGCCCAACTCCCGGTAGGCGGCGCGGTGCAGTACCGGGGAGAGGGAATGGGCGATCGGGGAACCGAGCACCGCGGCTCGACGGGTGGTGCTCATTACTTGGCTTTCCCGTGTTCCTTTTCGTAGATGCGCCGGTTGCGCTCGTGCTCTTCGTTCGTCTCGGCGAACAGCGTCTTTTCCGGGTTGATCGAGACGAAGTAGTACCAGTTGCCCTTGGCCGGGTCGATGGCCGATTTGAGCGCCACCTCCCCCGGGTTGCCGATCGGGCCCGGCGGCAGTCCCTTGAACTTGTAGGTGTTGTACGGGTCGTTGAAGTTCCGCAGATTGTCGACGGACCCGGTGTCCAGGGTGCTCTGGGATTTCGCGTAGTTCACCGTCGAGTCGAAGTCCAGCAGACCGTAGGTCTCGGTGTTGTTCGGCTTGAGGCGGTTGTAGACGACGCGTGCGACCTTGACGAAGTCGTGCTTGTACTTGCCTTCGGCCTGCGTGAGGCTGGCGACGGTCAGCAGCTGCATCGGCGAGGAGAGGTGGAGCTTTCGGGCATTCCCCTCCAAGTCATACCGCTGGTACACCTGGTTGGCCCGCGCCACCATCTGCTTGAGCACCGCCTGCGGCTTCGCCTTGCCGCCCACGCTGTAGGTCGACGGGTAGAGGAAGCCCTCCAGCGGGTCCTTTATCTTGGGGGAATCATCGGCCCAGGACGGCAGTCCGAGGTTCTTGGCGTCGCTCTTTGCCACGCCCTTGGTCGTGCCGGCCTTGAGATGGAGCTTCTGGTCGATGAGTTTGTAGACGTCGGCGGAGCGCAGCCCTTCCCGGATGGTGAGGCCGTTTCGGCTCTTGGGATCCAGCATCAGCTCGATGGCCGCGGCGCCCGACATCTTCTTGCGGAGGGTATATGTCCCCGGTTGCAGGCTCTGCGCCTTCTTGTTCTCCCCGGCCGCCTCCGTGAAGGCCCCGGCGCTCTTGATGACGCCCTTTTCCTGGAGGATCTGCGCCATTTCGGAAAGCGGCGAACCATCCGGAATGTCGACCTGGATGTCGCCGGAGCCCTCGCCCTCATAATCGGGGGACAAACCGAAGTGGCTCACGAAGAAGTCGTAGCCGAAGTACCCGACGGTGCCCGCGGCGCCGGCGAAGAGCAGGAAGACGACCAGACAGGCCCGGCCGCTGCGCCGCTTGTTCTTCTTGTTGTTCTTCTTGCCGCGGCGGTCGCGCCCGCCCCGGCCGCCCTCGCCCGGGTCCGGGTCGTCGCTTTCGTCGTCCTCGTCGCGATCCGCGAAGAACGCGTGTTCCCGCTCCGGCTCGCGCGGGTCCGGCCCGGCCCGCCAGTCGTCACCCGGGCCGTCGTCGTAGAACGGCTCCGGCTGCTGCGGCCTCTGCTGCGCGGAGTGCGGGGGCTGGTACCGCGGCTGTTCCTGCGTCTGCTGCATCTGCTGGGCCTGCTGGGCCTGCTGCCGCAGATGGTCCGGGTGCGGCGGCGGATAGGCTTCCGGCGTGCCGTAGTAATCGGGGCTCGCGCCGCTGTACGGGTCGACCGGCGGCTGCTGCTGCCCGTAGGGGTCGTACGGGTCGTACGGCACGTGTCCGCCCTGCGGGCCGTCCCAGCCCCCGTGGTACTGCTGCTGCGGATACGGATCCGGCTGCTGCGGGGGGTGCGGGGCGGACTGCCTGCCGCTCCACTGAGGCTGCTGGGCCTGGCCTCCGTAAGGACCCTGCTCTCCGTAGAGCGGGTCCTCGGGGTGCCACGGTTCGGAGCCGTAGCCCCGGCCATACTCGGTCATCGATCCCCTAGAGCCGAGAGGCGGTGCGCTCCGGCCTGGCAGCGCGCTTGCTGGTAACCCGACCGCCTCTACTTGCACGCGCGGCTGTTCGAACGCCGCACATCGCGCGGAACGTTACCGTACCGCGATCAGATGACCACTTCGACGCTCTCGCCCGGAGGGGCCCCCGAGACGCGCTCGGTCTCCAGTGCGCTCTGCAGGATGACCACGGCCGCCGCCTGGTCGACCACCGAGCGGCCCTTCTTGCTCCGCACCCCCGAGGCCCGCAGGCCCTGGGTCGCGGTCACCGTCGACATCCGCTCGTCGACCAGCCGGACCCCTACGGGTGCGATGGCGCGGGCCAGCTCCTGGGCGAAGGCCCGGACCTTGGCCGCGGCCGGCCCCTCTCCCCCGTGGAGGGAGCGGGGCAGACCGACCACGACTTCGAGGGGTTCGTACTCCTCGACGATCGCCTTGAGCCGGCGGTGCGCTGACGGGACGTCACGCCCCGGGACGGTCTCGACGGGGGTGGCGAGGACCCCGTCGGGGTCGCACGAGGCGACCCCGATGCGGGCATCCCCGACATCCACCGCGATGCGCCGGCCGCGTCGCATCTCACTCACGCGCGTCAGGCCGCCTCGGTGACGAGGCGCTCGACGGCCTCGATGGCCTCGGGCACCGCGGCGGCGTTCTGGCCACCGCCCTGGGCGACGTCCGGCTTGCCGCCGCCACCGCCGCCGAGCGTCTTGGCAGCGGCACGGACCAGGTCACCGGCCTTGATGCCGCGCTCGCGGGCGGCCTCGTTGGTGGCGATGACCGTCAGCGGACGGCCGCCCGCCACCGTGAAAAGCGCCACAACGGCGGCCCGGCCGCCCTGGATCCGGCCGCGGACGTCGAGCACCAGCTTGCGCAGGTCGTCGGCGGAGGTGCCGTCCGGGACCTGACCGGCGGCCAGCGCCACCCCGCGCACGTCCTTGGCACCCTCGGCCAGCCCGGCGGCGGCCTGCAGCACCTTCTCGGCGCGGAACTTCTCGATCTCCTTCTCGGCGTCCTTCAGCTTGGCCAGGACACCGGAGATCTTCTCCGGCAGCTCCTCCGGACGCCCCTTGACCAGCTCGGTGAGCTGGGAGACGACGGTGTGCTCGCGGGCCAGGAACCGGTAGGCGTCCACACCGACCAGCGCCTCGACGCGGCGCACGCCGGAGCCGATGGAGGACTCGCCGAGCAGCTTCACCAGACCCAGCTGGGCGGTGTTGTGGACGTGCGTGCCGCCGCACAGCTCCTTGGAGAAGTCGCCGATGGTGACGACCCGGACCCGGTCGCCGTACTTCTCGCCGAACTCGGCGATGGCGCCCTGCTTCTTGGCGTCGTCCATGCTCATGACCTCGGCGTGCACATCGAGCTCACGGGCCAGCACGTCGTTGATCTTCTGCTCGACGTCGGTGAGGACCGTGCCCGGCACGGCGGCCGGCGAGCCGAAGTCGAAGCGGAAGCGGCCCGGGGAGTTCTCCGAACCGGCCTGGGCGGCCGTCGGGCCGAGGGCGTCGCGCAGCGCCTGGTGGGTGAGGTGGGTGGCGCTGTGGGCGCGGGCGATGGCCCGCCGGCGGGTGACGTCGATGGCGGCGTACGCGGCGGAGCCGACCACCACCTCGCCGACCTGGACGACGCCCTTGTGGACCGTGACGCCGGGCACCGGCTGCTGGACGTCGCGGACCTCGACGACGGCGCCGGAGTCCAGCTTGATCCGGCCGGTGTCGGCGAGCTGGCCGCCACCCTCGGCATAGAAGGGGGTGCGGTCCAGGACGACCTCGACCTCGTCGCCCTCGTGGGCGGCGGGGGCCGGGGCGCCGTTCACGAGCAGGCCGACGACGGTCGACTCACCCTCGGTGGCGCTGTAGCCGGTGAACTCCGTGGCGCCTGACGTGTCGGCGACCTCGCGGTAGGCGGACAGATTGGCGTGGCCGCTCTTCTTGGCCTGGGCGTCGGCCTTGGCGCGCTCCCGCTGCTCGGTCATCAGGCGGCGGAAGCCCGACTCGTCCACCGAAAGGCCCTGTTCGGCGGCCATTTCGAGGGTGAGGTCGATCGGGAAGCCCCAGGTGTCGTGGAGCAGGAAGGCCTTGTCGCCGGGCAGGACCGTGCCGCCGCCGGCCTTGGTGTCGGTGACGGCGGAGTCGAGGATGTTGGTGCCGGCCTTCAGCGTCTTGACGAAGGCGGCCTCCTCGGCGAGGGCGACCGTCTCGATGCGGCGGCGGTCCTCCAACAGCTCCGGGTACTGCTGGCCCATGGTCTTGATGACCACGTCCATCAGCTCACCGATGACCAGCCCGGTGGCACCGAGCAGGCGCATGTTGCGGATGGCGCGGCGCATGATGCGGCGCAGGACGTAGCCGCGGCCCTCGTTGCCGGGGGTGACGCCGTCGCCGATGAGCATCGTGGACGTACGGATGTGGTCGGCGACCACGCGCAGCGAGACGTCGGAGTCGTGCGAGTGGCCGTAGCGGACGCCGGTCAGCTCGGTGGCCTTGTCGATGACGACGCGCAGGGTGTCGGTCTCGTACATGTTCTGCACGTCCTGCAGGATCATCGCCAGGCGCTCGAGACCGAGGCCGGTGTCGATGTTCTTGCTGGGCAGCTCGCCGAGGATCTCGAAGTCCTCCTTGCCGGTGCCCTGACCCCGCTCGTACTGCATGAAGACGAGGTTCCAGATCTCGACGTACCGCTCGTCGTTGACGGCCGGGCCGCCCTCGACGCCGAACTCCGGGCCGCGGTCGTAGTTGATCTCGGAGCACGGGCCGCAGGGGCCCGGGACGCCCATGGACCAGTAGTTCTCCTTCTTGCCCAGGCGCTGGATGCGCTCCTTGGGCACGCCGATGACCTCGTGCCAGATGCGCTCGGCCTCGTCGTCGTCGAGGTAGACGGTGATCCAGAGCTTCTCCGGGTCGAGGCCGTAGCCGCCGTCGGCCTGCGAGCCGGTCAGCAGCTCCCAGGCGTAGGTGATGGCGCCTTCCTTGAAGTAGTCGCCGAAGGAGAAGTTGCCGCACATCTGGAAGAAGGTGCCGTGCCGGGTGGTCTTGCCGACCTCTTCGATGTCCGGCGTACGGACGCACTTCTGGACGCTGGTGGCACGCGGGCCGGGCGGCTTGACCTCACCGAGGAAGTACGGCTTGAAGGGGACCATGCCCGCGTTGACGAGCAGCAGCGTCGGGTCGTCCGCGATGAGCGACGCCGACGGCACGACGGTGTGCCCGCGCTCCTCGAAGAAGCGCAGCCAGCGCCTGCGGATTTCAGCCGACTCCATCAGTGGTCCTCATTTCCAGTCGGTCCGGTCAGACCGTGCGGTCCGGTCGTTCTCGTGGTTCGGTACTGCGGTTCGAGCACCGCACGCCGCGGTGCGGGCAGCTCACGCACCTCGGCCGGCTCGCCGATTCCGAGGGCTTCGTGCAGCTGTTCTTCACGGTCCGCCATTCCGGTCCGTACGTCCAATGCAAATTGGCGCAGCCGGTGTCCGGTCTCGACGGCCTTGTCCGCGGCCTGCGCGGCGAGGCTGTCGGGCTGCAGCTTGCGCAGCTTGCGGTGGACCTTGTTGGTGGCCCACACGCCGGCGGCGGCGCCGGTGGTGAACCAGAATGCGCGGCGGAACATCGCGGTGATCAGTCCTTGGAGCGGCGGTTGCGGCGCCCGCCACGGCGGGCGCCGGGCAGGGTACGGCCGACGACGACGGTGCGATCGGCGCGCCCGGTGGCAGGGGCGTCCGCGCCCTTCTTGCCGATCGCGCGGCGCACCCCGTAGCCGAAGGCCGCCACCTTGACCAGCGGGCCCCCGAAGGCGGAGGAGACGGTCGAGGAGAGCGCGGAGGCGTTGGCGGTGACCTCCTGGACGTCGGCCGCGATGGCGTCGACGCGGGCCAGCTGGCTGTGCGCGGAGCGGACTGTCGCGGAGGCGTCGGCCAGGAGCGGGACGGCCTGCTCGGACACCTCGGCCACCATTTTCGTGGTCGCCTTCAGCGTCTGTGCGAGCCTCACCAGCACGAGGGCGAGGAACGACACAAGGATCGCCCAGAAGACGGCCACGAGGATCCCGGCCACCTCTCCACCGGACACGTTGGCACCACTCTCCGACTGGTCTGGTCTGGTTTCGTCCTGCTCGAACGGCAACCTTGACCTTATCGCGCCGCGACTGCCCGCCCGCACCGCGTTCCCGGTGGCGCGCAGCGGATGCCGGGGGAATCCGGCGGCGCGATTGTACGGTCCGCATCCCGCCGAGTACGCTCCGTGTGCCATGCGACGCCTCACGCGCTCCGGCCCCGCCGCCCGCCCCTCCCCCGAGCGTGTCCGGGCACCGCGCAGGCCCGGGAATCTCCCCGCGGAACTCAACCGCTTCATCGGCCGCGGCGACGAACTCGCCGCGCTGGCGCGGGAGCTGGCCTCCGCCCGGCTGGTGACTGTCACCGGACTCGGCGGCGTCGGGAAATCACGGCTTGCCGGACAGAGCGCAGCGATCTTGCAGGATCGCTTCTGCGATGGGGTGTGGCTGGTCGAACTGGCCTCGCTGCGCGAGGCGCACCTGCTCGACCACGCCGTCGCCGAGGTCCTGGCGCCGGACGGCTACGGCGGCCGCCCGGTGCGCGCCGCGCTGTGCGAGCACCTGGCCGACCGTGAGCTGCTGCTCGTTCTCGACGGGTACGAGCACCTGGTCGACGCCTGCGCCGAGCTGACCGCGGAGTTGCTGCGGCGCGCCCCCGGGCTGCGGGTGCTGGCCGCCGGCCGCCGGCCGCTCGGGATCGGCGGCGAACGGATCGTGCCGCTCGCGCCGATGAACACCGCCGACGCGCGGGCCCTGTTCGCCGACCGCGCCGCGTCCGTCGTCGCCGGCTTCACCGTCGGGCCGTCCGACGAGGCGGCGGTCGGCGAACTCTGCGACCGGCTCGATGGCATCCCGCTGGCCCTGGAACTGGCCGCCGGACGGCTGCGCGCGCTGTCCGTGGCCCAGGTGCTGCACCGGCTCGACGACCGTTTCCGGCTGCTGACCGGCAACGCGCGCAGTGTGCTGCCCCGCCATCAGACCCTGCGTACCGCGATCGGCTGGAGCCATGAGCTGTGCACGCCCGCGGAACGGCTGCTGTGGGCGCGACTGTCGGTCTTCGCCGGGCAGTTCGACCTGGAGGCGGCCGAATACGTCTGCTCGGGCCCGGAGCTGCCGGCCGACGAACTCCTCGACGTCCTCGCCGAGTTGGTCGCCCAGTCGGTGCTGGTACGCGAGGAGACCGCGGCCGGGGTGCGCTACCGGATGCTGGACACCGTACGGGCCTACGGCGCGGGCTGGCTGGCGGCGACCGCCGACGGCGAGCGGCTGCGGCGCCGGCACCGCGACTGGTATCTGGGCCTGGCCACCTGGTGCGAGCTGGACTGGTTCAGCCCCCGGCAGGCCGAGATCGCGGCCCGGATCGAGGCCGAGCTGCCCAATCTGCGGGTGGCGCTGGAGCAGAGCCTGCAGAGCCCGGCCGATTCGCACCTGGGCCAGTATCTGGCCGGCACGCTGTGGTTCTACTGGGTGGCCTGCGGACGGCTCGCGGAGGGCCGGCACTGGCTGGACCGGGCCCTGGAGCTGGAGAGCGACCACGACGACGCGCGGATGAAGGCGCTGTGGGTGGCCGGCTATGTCGCGGTGCTCCAGGGGGACACCGTCGCCGCCCTCGGTTCGCTGCAGCGGTGCCGCGACGAGGCCGAGCGGACCGGCAACGCCACCGCCGCCGCGTACGCGCTGCAGCGCACCGGCTGCCTGGCGCTGGTCTGTGACGACATGCCGCGCGCCGAGGAGCTGCTGCGCCGGGCGCTGCGCCACTACCGGGAGGTCGGCGAGCTCAGCATCACGGTGCTGATGGGGCAGGTGGAGCTGGCGATGGCGCTGACCTTCCAGGGCGAGCTGGCGGACGCGGTGCGGCTGTGCGAGGGCGTCCTGGAGGTCTGCGAGGACCACGGTGAGCGCTGGACGCTGGCGTACGCCCAGTTCGTGCTGGCCTGTGCGGCCTGGTCGCGGGGGGACGGCGGGCGGGCGCGGGCGCTGCTGGAGAAGTGCCTGGCCATCGAGCACTCCTTCGGCGATCTGCTGGGCGCGGTGCTGGCGATCGAGCTGCTGGCCCAGGTGACGCTGGGCGAGGGCGACGCGGCGGAGGCGGCGGTGCTGCAGGGCGCCGCGGCGCGGCTGTGGCCGTCGGTCGGGCTGCCGCTGTTCGGCTCGCGCCACTTCCACCAACCGCATGCGCAGTGCGCGGAGCAGGCGCGCGAACGGCTGGGGTCCGAGCGCTACGAGCACTGCCTGCGGGTGGGCGGGCTGCTCGATCTGGACGCGGCGGTGGCCCGGGCCCTGCGGTCCGCGGGCCCGGACTCCGCGGGCCGTCGTGCGCTGCGGCGCATGGCGCCCGGCACGAACGAACCCGCCGCCTCCCCCTCCGCGAGCGGCGGGGAAACGGCGGGCTGAGCGTGGTGCTGCGCCTGCGGTGGTGCTCAGCGGGCGTAGTACTCGACGACGAGCTGCTCGTCGCAGATCACCGGGATCTCCTTGCGGTTCGGGTCCCGGTCGAGGCGGAACGCCAGAGCCTGCAGGTTGACCTCCAGGTAGCGGGGGGTCTCGCCGTCGGGGGCGTAGCCACCCTCACGCGCGACCTGGAAGGGGTGCTTCTCGCGGCTGCGCTCGCGGACCATCACGACATCGCCGGGACGGACGCGGAAGGACGGCTTGTCGACCTTGCGGTCGTTCACCGAGATGTGGCCGTGGACGACCATCTGGCGAGCCTGGTAGATCGTGCGGGCGATGCCCGACCGCAGGACGAGCGCGTCCAGACGGCGCTCAAGCTCGATGATCAGCGCTTCGCCGGTCTTGCCTTCGACCTTCCGAGCGCGGTCGTAGGCACGCGCCATCTGGCGCTCGCTGATGTCGTACTGCGCACGCAGACGCTGCTTCTCCAGCAGCCGGACCTTGTAGTCACTGGACTGCTTGCGGCCGCGGCCGTGCTCGCCGGGCGGGTAGGGACGGGCCTCGAAGTACTTGACGGCCTTCGGCGTCAGCGCAATGCCGAGCGCGCGGGACTTCTTGACCTTGGGACGCGACTGGTTCACGTGGAACGGACCTCCGTGTAAGTTAGGTGAGGCTTACCTTAGCGCGAGGAGAACGCATGTTTCGACCTGGGATCCCCCTGCCCGGTGCTGCTCAGAGCACAGAGGCGGGTCAGCCGCGTCCCAAGGAAGACGCCCAGCAGCCCTCTGCCGCCGAGCGCGTACGAACCCTCGTCGAGTCCCATGGTATGGCGTCCCTGAACGTCCCCGGCGTCGAGGACCCCGACGAGAACGGCCTCTCCGGCCCCGTCTGCCGGACCGTCACATCCGGTGGAGACGTGCTGTTGCTGGTTCCTGGCGACTGTGCCGCGGCCCGGGCCGCGGCCCACGCCCAGGATGACGACCTGGCAGCCGTGATGGAGATCACGGATGTCGCGCCGGTTTCGGTGCCCCATCGCGTCCGCGGACGGGCGTGGATCGCCGGCTGGCTCACCCCCGTACGCAACGCGCAGCGCGCCGAGGCCGCGATGCTGCTGGCGGAGCGGCACCCGGTGGGCGAGCTGCTCGGCCTCGGCGAAGCGCTGCAGCCGGACCCGGCACCGGGCAGGTACGGGCGGGCCGCCTGGATGATGCTGCGCCTGGAGGTCGGGGAGTGCGCGGTGGACGATCTGTGGGGCGCCGACCCCGTCGAGCCCGACGCCTTCGCCGAGGCGGTCCCCGACCCGCTGGTCGCCCATGAGGCGGAGCTGCTGCAGCATCTGCACGCGGCGCACGGCGAGCAGGTGCGCGCGCTGTGTGCCCTGCTGAACGACAGCACCCAGGCGGTCTGCGGGCTGCGCGATCGGGCGGTGCCGGTGAGCCTGGACCGCTTCGGGCTGCGGGTCCGCTTCACCGACGCCGGGCACCGCTCGTTCGACGCGCGGTTCGACTTCCCGGAGCCGGTGCGGGACGTGGCCGGGCTGCGGCGGGCGATGCACCATCTCTTCGAGGCGGCGGGCGCACGGTAGAGCCGGAAGCTCGGGAGCCGGGGGCGCGGCCGGCTAGTCGGTGGTGCCCTCGCCGGCCGCGCCGCGCAGCCGGGCGCGGACCCGCTCGGCGACATCGGCGTAGCGGGCCTCGGCACCGTGCCGGGTCGGTGCGTAGTAGCGCTTGCCGTGCACCTCGTCGGGCGCGTACTGCTGGGCCGCGATGCCGCCCGGCAGGTCGTGCGGATACCGATAGCCCTGACCATGGCCGAGCTTCTGGGCGCCCTTGTAGTGGCTGTCGCGCAGATGGAGCGGCACCGCACCCGCCTGACCGGCCCGGACGTCCGCCAGCGCGGCATCGATCGCGAGATACGCGGCATTCGACTTCGGCGCCAGGGCGAGCGCGATGGTGGCCTGACTGAGGGTGATCCGCGCCTCCGGGAAGCCGATCAGTGCCACGGCCTGGGCCGCGGCGACCGCCGTCTGCAGCGCCGTCGGATCGGCCAGGCCGATGTCCTCGCTCGCCGAGATCATCAGCCGGCGCGCGATGAAGCGCGGGTCCTCGCCGGCCTCGATCATGCGCGCGAGATAGTGCAGCGCGGCATCGACGTCCGAGCCCCGGATGGACTTGATCAGCGCGCTGGCGACGTCGTAGTGCTGGTCGCCGTCCCGGTCGTACTTCACCGCCGCCCGGTCGACGGACTCCTCCAGGGTCCGGAGGGTGATCTCCTTCTCGCCCTTGGACAGTGCGGATCCGGCGCCGGCCTCCAGGGCGGTCAGCGCCCGCCGGGCGTCCCCGCCCGCGATGCGCAGCAGATGCGCCTCGGTGTCCGCGGGGAGGGTCACCGCGCCGGCCAGCCCGCGCGCATCGGTCAGCGCGCGCCGCAGCAGCCCGCGCAGATCGTCGTCCGTGAGGGGTTCGAGGGTCAGCAGCAGCGACCGGGAGAGCAGCGGCGAGATCACCGAGAAATACGGGTTCTCGGTCGTCGCGGCGATCAGGGTCACCCAGCGGTTCTCCACGGCGGGCAGCAGGGAGTCCTGCTGGGCCTTGCTGAAGCGGTGGATCTCGTCGAGGAAGAGGACGGTCTCCTTGCCGTAGCCGCCCGAGGCACGCCGGGCGCCGTCGATGACCGTACGGACCTCCTTGACGCCCGCCGTGATCGCCGACAGCTCCACGAAGCGCTTGTTCGTCGCCTGGCTGACGACATACGCGAGGGTCGTCTTCCCGATGCCGGGCGGCCCCCACAGGAACACCGAGGACGGCCCAGCGGGGCCGCCCGCCCCGCCCCTGCCGTCGTCGCCCACCAGTCGCCGCAACGGCGAGCCCGGCTTGAGCAGATGCTGCTGGCCCACGACCTCGTCGAGGGTGCGCGGACGCATCCGCACGGCGAGCGGGGACCCCGCGGGGTCCTTCTCCTGGCGGTCTTCGGCGGCGGCGGTGAACAGGTCGGGCTCCACGATCACGAGCCTAAGCCACCCCACTGACAACGCCCCGGCCGCCGTCATCGACGGCGGCCGGGGCGTACGGCAGGCTTCGCGCGGTTACGGGATCAATGCACGCACCTACTAGATCAGCGTGCTCCAGTACGACCACCACTTGGTGAGGATCAGCAGCGCGATCACGCCGTACCAGAGCACCGGTACGACCCAGTGGAACTCCAGCACCACGCGCCGCAGCCCCTCGGGGGACGGGATGATGCCGTGCTTGAGGTTGTGCGCGGTCGTGTACCAGAACATCAGGATCGTGACGCACCAGGTCAGCGTGCACCACAGGCACAGCGAGTTGATGCTGTACAGCGACTGGGTCATCAGCCACATGCAGAAGACCACGGCGAGCCCGGTGCCGATGTTCAGCCCGATCCAGTACCAGCGGCGGAAGCGGGCGCCCGCCAGCAGGGCCGTGCCGATCGCGATCACCACGCCGAAGCCGACCAGCCCGGCCATCGGGTTCGGGAAGCCGAAGGCCTCCGCCTGCTTGCTCTGCATGACGTTGCCGCAGGAGATGATCGGGTTGAGGCTGCAGGCCGGCTTGAAGTTCGGGTCCTTCAGCAGCTCGAACTTGTCCAAGGTGATGACCCAGGCCGCCAGCAGACCCAGTGCACCGGTGATCACCAGGAGCAGGGCGAGCCCGCGACCGGAGCCGGTGGCGGGCGCGCCGCTCGCGCGGTCGTCGTCGGTGGACACGTCGTCAAGCGCTGTCGTCGTCATATCGCCGTTTCCGTCGATCCCTCAGGAGATGGGCCTCAGCAGGCGGGCCGGCAAGCGCGGCCGCGCCGTTCATTGTGCCCCAACTCCACCACGCCCCACTGTGCGCTGCGCATAAAGACGAACCCTCCGTACACAGCGTTCTCTCAGCCTGCGCTCCGCCCCGGCCCGACCTGCCGCCCGCTTACGAGCCCGTCCCCGCCACTGTGGCCCACCGGAATCCCTCCGCCGGGATGACGGCACGACCTGGGTTGACACGGGCGCCCGGCAGCACGAGGGGCCCGGACGACAGGTCGCCGCCGGGCCCCACAATGTCCGTCCGCGGGCGGCTCAGCCCAGCGCGCGCCGGATCTCCTCGGCCACCGCGCCCAGCGCGACCGCGGTCTGCTCACCGCTCTCCAGGTCCTTGAGCTGGACCACGCCCTCGGCCAGATCCCGCTCGCCCGCCACGATCGCCAGCCGTGCGCCGGAGCGGTTGGCGGACTTCATGGCGTTCTTCAGGCCCTTGCCGCCGTACGCGAAGTCGGTGGCGACGCCGGCCCGGCGCAGCTCGGTGACCACGCCGAACAGCACCCGGCGGGCCTCCTCGCCGAGCGGTACCGCGTAGACGGCGGTGGCCGCGGGGATGTCGAGCGCGATGCCCTCCGCCTCCAGCGCCAGCACCGTACGGTCGACGCCCAGGGCCCAGCCGACGGACGGCAGCGCGGGGCCGCCGATCATCTCCGAGAGGCCGTCGTAGCGGCCGCCGCCGCCCACCGCGGACTGCGACCCCAGGCCGTCGTGGACGAACTCGAAGGTGGTGCGGGTGTAGTAGTCCAGGCCGCGGACCAGCTTCTCGTCGTCCTCGAAGGCCACGCCCGCCGCGGTCAGCAGCTCCCGCACCTGCTCGTGGTACGCCTTGCAGGCCTCGCAGAGGTAGTCGCGGAGCTTGGGCGCCCCGTCGAGCTGCTTCTGCACCGCCTCGCGCTTGTCGTCCAGGACCCGCAGCGGGTTGATGTCGACCCGGCGCCGGGTGTCCTCGTCGAGGTCGAGCCCGCGCAGGAAGTCCTGCAGCGCCGCTCGGTAGACGGGACGGCACTCCTTGTCACCCAGAGAGTTCAGCAGGATGCGGAAGCTCCGCAGCCCCAGCGCCCGGTACGCCTGGTCCGCCAGGATGATCAACTCGGCGTCCAGCGCCGGGTCCTCGGTGCCGATCGCCTCGGCGCCGACCTGGGAGAAGTGGCGGTAGCGGCCCTTCTGCGGACGCTCGTAGCGGTAGTACGAGCCGGAGTACCAGAGCTTGACCGGGAGGTTGCCCGCCTTGTGGAGGTTGGCCTCCAGTGCGGCACGCAGTACGGACGCTGTGCCCTCGGGGCGCAGCGCGAGCTGGTCACCGCCCTTGGTCTCGAAGGCGTACATCTCCTTGGTCACGATGTCGGTGGACTCACCGACGCCGCGCGCGAACAGCTCGACGTTCTCGAAACCGGGCGTCTCGATGTAGCCGTACCCGGAGTTCTTCAGCGGCGCGGCGATCGCCTCGCGCACCGCGAGATAGGTGGCGGACTGCGGCGGAATCAGGTCGTACGTGCCCTTGGGGGCCTTGAAGGTGCTCACGGAAGCTCTCGTCACATTCCTCGTCGTGGAGCGGCGCTGGAGCCGTCTCCGAGGCCGGCCGCCACCTCCCGCAGGAAGGGGTTGGTGGCGCGCTCGCGGCCGATGGTGGTCTGGGGGCCGTGGCCGGACAGGACGACGGTCGAGTCCTCCAGCGGCAGGCACACGCGCGCCAGCGACTTGAGGATCTCGGCGTGGTCGCCGCCCGGCAGATCGGTGCGTCCGATGGAGCCGGCGAACAGCAGATCGCCCGAGAAGAAGACCGGCGGGATGTCGGCCTGCTCGGGCATCCTGAACGTCACCGACCCCTTGGTATGGCCCGGCGCATGGTCGACGGAGAACTCCATCCCGGCGAGCTGCAGGGCGGACCCGTCGCTCAGCTCCTTGACGTCGTCCGGCTCCCCCACGGTGAGGTCGCCCATCAGCTGCTGACCGAGGGAGCGGCCGATGGCCTTCGCCGGGTCGCTCATCATGTAGCGGTCCTCGGGGTGGATCCAGGCCGGGACGCCGTGCGCGCCGCACACCGGAACGACGGAGGCGACATGGTCGATATGGCCATGGGTGAGGACGACCGCGACGGGCTTGAGCCGATGCTTTTTGACCGCGTCCTCGACTCCTTGGGCCGCCTGGTGGCCCGGGTCGATGATGACGCACTCCTCACCGGCGGCGGGGGCGACCAAGTAGCAGTTGGTGCCCCAGGCCCCGGCGGGGAACCCGGCAATCAGCACGTTCGTCCTTAAAGGTCGGTGTGGAGGTCGGGCCGCGGGGGCCGCTCTCCGGACATCTCGGCAGCTCCAGAGCCTACCGGCGGGACTCCCGGCAGGGCGAACCCGTATACGGTACGGCCACGGCGCATCTCAGTGATCGATGAGCGGACAAGGAGACGACCGGTGGTCAGCAAGGATCAGCGGCGGCGGCAGCTCGCCCGGGAGAAGTTCGAGCGCCAGCAACAACGGCGGACCGCCGCTCAGCGGAAGGCCAAACGCCGCAACGTGATCATCGCGTCCGCCGTGGCCGTCGCCCTGGCCGCCGGCGGCGCCGTCTACGCCTCCGCGGGACTGGCCGGCGGCGGGACGTCCGACCGGGCCGCCGCGGACGGGGCGCCGTCGAAGGCCCCGGACCCCTGCGCCCGGCCCGCGAAGGGCGCACCGTCGGCGAAGACCTGGAAGAAGGAGCCGGCGATGTCGCTCGACACCTCGGCCTCCTACTCCGCGAAGCTGGCGACGACCTGCGGCACGATCGAGCTGAAGCTGGACGCCGGCAAGGCCCCGCACACGGTCAACTCCTTCGCCTTCCTGGCCGGTCAGGGGTATTTCGACCACAGCAAGTGCCACCGGCTGGTCGACGAGGGGATCCACGTCCTGCAGTGCGGTGACCCGAAGGGCACCGGTCAGGGCACCCCCGGCTACACCATTCCGGACGAGAACCTCAAGGATCCCCGGCTCAAGGGCGGTGTCTATCCGGCCGGGACGGTCGCGATGGCCAACCGCTACGACGGCCGGAGCAAGGAGACCCGCAACACCGGTGGCAGCCAGTTCTTCCTCGTCTACCAGGACAGCAAGCTGCCCCCGAACTACACCCCCTTCGGGACGATCACCGGCGGCATGGACGTGCTGCGCAAGATCGCCGACGCGGGTTCGCATCTCGACCAGGCGATCCGCGCCACCGTGCCGAACGCCACCGTCGTGATCAACCGCGCGACCGTGAAGAAGTCCTGACCTGCCGGGCGACCCGGGGGCGGCCCATCGCCGTCCCCGGTGCGCACCGCGAATTCGGTCGCGCTGGATGCGGACAGCCGAGCGCCGTTCGCCTAGATTGGCGTTGTGTAGGGTGCCTGCTCCGACGGCTGCCACCCTCACCCGCAAGTCAGCCCGTCGGACCGGCCAGGGCGTGGCTCTGCCGGACAGAAACTGTGGACGATGCCGGGGGGCCGCACGCCCCCGTCGGCATCATGTGGAGGAGGCGCTGTGAGCAGCGACCCATGGGGCCGCGTCGATGAGACGGGGACCGTGTACGTGCGTACCGCCGATGGCGAGCAGGTCGTCGGATCGTGGCAGGCAGGAACTCCCGAGGAGGCCCTCGCCTACTTCGAGCGCAAGTATGAGGGCCTGGTCGTCGAGATCGGCCTCCTCGAGCGCCGGGTCAAGACCACCGACCTGTCGGCGAAGGACGCGACGACCGCGATCGAGCACCTGCGCACCCAGGTCGACGAACACCACGCGGTGGGCGATCTGGACGCGCTCAAGAAGCGGCTGGACAAGCTCGTCGAGGCCGTCGAGTCGCGTCGCGAGGAGCGCAAGGCGCAGAAGGCCAAGCAGAGCGACGAGGCGCGGCAGGCCAAGGAGAAGCTGGTCGCCGAGGCCGAGGAGCTGGCGGCCAGTGAGCAGTGGCGGGCCGCCGGTGAGCGGCTGCGCGCGCTGGTGGACACCTGGAAGAGCCTGCCGCGGCTCGACCGCAAGGCGGACGACGAGCTGTGGCACCGCTTCTCGCACGCCCGCTCGGCGTTCTCCAAGCGGCGCAAGGCCCACTTCGCGTCGCTGGACGCCCAGCGCGAGGAGTCCCGCAAGGCGAAGGAGAAGCTGGTCGCCGAGGCCGAGTCGCTGTCGCACTCGACGGACTGGGGGGCCACCGCGGCCCGCTACCGCGAGCTGATGGCGGACTGGAAGGCCGCGGGCCGGGCCCAGCGCGAGCACGAGGACGGCCTGTGGAACCGCTTCCGCGGCGCCCAGGACATCTTCTTCCAGGCGCGCGGTGAGGTCTTCGCGGAGCGCGACGCCGAGCAGCGGGAGAATCTGACCCGCAAGGAGGAGCTGGCCGTCGAGGCCGAGAAGCTGCTCCCGGTGTCGGACCTGAAGGCCGCCCGTGCGGCGTTCCGCTCGATCAACGAGCGGTGGGAGGCCATCGGCCACGTCCCCCGGGACGCCCGCCCGAAGATCGAGGGGCGGATGCACGCCGTCGAGCGCGCCATCCAGGACGCCGAGGAGAACGAGTGGCGCCGTACGAATCCGGAGGCGCGGGCCCGCGCCGCGGGGCTCACCGGCCAGCTCCAGGACGCGGTCGACAAGCTGCAGAAGCAGATCGACACGGCCCGGGCGGCCGGCAACGACGCCAAGGCCGACAAACTCGGCCGTGAGCTGGAGGGCCGCAAGGCACTGCTGGACCAGGCGCTGAAGGGCCTGGAGGAGTTCGGCGGCTAGCGCAGCACAGCAGGCGGCCCCGGTACGGATTCCGTACCGGGGCCGCCTGCTGTGCGCGCCACTACGGCCGGCGCGCCGACGTCACCCGATACACGTCATACACGCCCTCCACACCCCGGACCGCCTTCAGGACATGGCCCAGATGCTTGGGGTCGCCCATCTCGAAGGTGAAGCGGGAGGTGGCGACGCGGTCCCGGGAGGTCTGGACGGCCGCCGAGAGGATGTTGACGTGCTGGTCGGACAGGATCCGGGTGACGTCCGACAGGAGGCGGGACCGGTCCAGCGCCTCGACCTGGATGGCGACCAGGAAGACCGAGGACTGGGTGGGCGCCCACTCGACCTCCAGGATCCGCTCCGGCTGCCGGGACAGCGAGTCCACGTTGACGCAGTCGGCACGGTGCACCGAGACGCCGTTGCCGCGGGTGACGAAGCCGATGATGGGGTCGCCCGGCACCGGAGTACAGCAGCGGGCCAGCTTGACCCACACATCGTCGACGCCCTTGACGACCACACCCGGGTCGGCGCTGGACCGGCGCTTGGAGCGCGGCCGGATCGGCGTCGACTCGGCGATGTCCTCGGTGGCCTCGTCCTGGCCGCCGAGCGCCTGCACCAGCTTCTGGACGACGCCCTGCGCGGCGACATGGCCCTCGCCGATGGCGGCGTAGAGGGAGGAGATGTCCGGGTAGCGCATCTCGTGCGCGAGGGTGACCAGGGAGTCGCCGGTCAGGATCCGCTGGATCGGCAGGTTCTGCTTGCGCATGGCCCGCGCGATGGCGTCCTTGCCCTGCTCGATCGCCTCGTCGCGGCGCTCCTTGGAGAACCAGCCGCGGATCTTGTTGCGGGCGCGCGGGGACTTGACGAAGCCGAGCCAGTCGCGGGACGGGCCGGCGCCCGTCGCCTTGGAGGTGAAGACCTCGACCAAGTCGCCGTTGTCCAGGGTCGATTCGAGTGGTACGAGGCGCCCGTTGACCCTGGCCCCTATCGTGCGGTGGCCGACCTCGGTGTGCACCGCGTACGCGAAGTCGACGGGGGTGGCACCGGCCGGCAGCGCTATGACATCGCCCTTCGGCGTGAACACGAAGACCTCGTTGCGCGACAGGTCGAAGCGCAGCGACTCCAGGAACTCGCCCGGGTCCTCGGTCTCCTTCTGCCAGTCCAGCAACTGCCGCAGCCAGGCCATGTCGTTGACCGTGTCCTGGCCCTTGCCGGCCTTGCCGGCGGCGGACTTCGGGACGTCCGTACGGATCTTGGAGGCGCCCGCCACCGCCTCCTGCTTGTACTTCCAGTGCGCGGCGATGCCGTACTCGGCGCGGCGGTGCATGTCGAAGGTACGGATCTGGAGCTCAACGGGCTTGCCGCTGGGGCCGATCACGGTCGTGTGCAGCGACTGGTACATGTTGAACTTGGGCATCGCGATGTAGTCCTTGAACCGGCCGGGGACCGGGTTCCATCGCGCGTGGATGGTGCCGAGGGCCGCGTAGCAGTCGCGGACCGTGTCGACGAGGACGCGGATGCCCACCAGGTCGTAGATCTCGGCGAAGTCGCGTCCGCGGACGATCATCTTCTGGTAGACGCTGTAGTAGTGCTTCGGGCGGCCGGTGACCGTGGCCTTGATCCGGGCGGACCGCAGATCGGCCTGGACCTCGTCGGTCACTATCGCCAGATACTCGTCCCGCTTGGGCGCCCGCTCGGCGACCAGCCGCACGATCTCGTCGTACATCTTGGGGTAGAGGATCGCGAAGGAAAGATCCTCCAGCTCCCACTTGATGGTGTTCATGCCCAGGCGGTGGGCGAGCGGTGCGTAGATCTCCAGCGTCTCGCGGGCCTTCTTCTCCTGCTTCTCCCGCTTGAGGTACCGCATGGTGCGCATGTTGTGCAGCCGGTCGGCGAGCTTGATGACCAGGACTCGCGGGTCCTTGGCCATCGCGACGACCATCTTGCGGACGGTCTCGGCCTGCGCGGCCTCGCCGAACTTGACGCGGTCGAGCTTGGTGACGCCGTCGACCAGCAGCGCGACCTGATCGCCGAAGTCGTTCCGCAGGGTGTCCAGGCCGTACTCGGTGTCCTCGACGGTGTCGTGCAGCAGGCCGGCCATCAGCGTCGCCGGGTCCATGCCCAGCTCGGCGAGGATCGTCGTCACCGCGAGGGGGTGGGTGATGTACGGGTCGCCGCTCTTGCGCTTCTGGCCGCGGTGCCAGCGCTCGGCGACCTGGTAAGCCCGCTCGATCTGCCGCAGCGTGGCGGTCTCGATCTTGGGGTCGTTGCCGCGGACGGCCCGCAGCAGCGGCTCCAGGACCGGGTTGTACGGGCTGGAGCGCTGTACGCCCAGCCGGGCGAGGCGGGCCCGTACGCGGTTCGGGGAGCCGGAGCGGCCGGCGGGGGTGGGCGGCAGCGGCCGGGACGCGACCGGCTGGTCGGCCTTGGCCGGCGGCTTGTCCGCGCGGGACGGCGTCGGGGCCGGCTGGGACGAGGAAGCGGCGGAGCCCGCCTCGGGGGCCTTGCCGCCCCGCTCGGCGGGCGACCCGGACGCGGCGGACCGGCCGGCCGGCCGGGGCCCGCCGGCACCGTCGGGGGCGCCCTGCCGCCCGGACTCGGGCGCGCGGGGGGAAGCCGCGTCCGTCGGCTTCGGCTCATCCGGGCGCGCGGCGTCGGTTCCCGCCGGACGCGTTCCGGGGGAGAGCGGCTGGGCCTCGTCTGGCAAGAGCACTCCTCAGGCGGTTCCGGACCCCAGTGCCTCGAACGGGCCGGGGTGCCATGGTATCGACCCCGGGCGGACAACTCCCCCGCGGCCATGGGTCCGTACATGACACAGCAGCAGGGGCACCCGAATTCTTCCGGGTGCCCCTGCGACGTGGTGCGGAGTGAGACCGGCTCAGACCGTGATCAAGGCCTCCAGCGGAGCGCCCTTCAGGCCCGGCTCCAGCCGCTGCCGCCCGGCCAGGAAGCCGAGCTCCAGCAGCACCGCCAGGCCCGCGACCTCGGCACCCGCACGCCGGATGAGCTGCAACGACGCATCGGCGGTCCCTCCGGTGGCGAGCACGTCGTCGATCACCAGCACCCGGTCGCCCGGGTCCAGCGCATCGGCGTGCAGCTCGATCTCGGCCGTGCCGTACTCCAGCTCGTAGGCCTGCCCGAGGGTCGCACCGGGCAGCTTGCCCGCCTTGCGTACGGGCACGAAGCCGACGGCGGCGCGGACCGCGACCGGGGCGGCGAGGATGAAGCCGCGCGCCTCCAGGCCCACGACCTTGTCCACGCGGAACCGCGCGCACAGATCGACGAAGGCGTCGGTCAGCGCGCCGAAGGCGACCGGGTCGGCCAGCAGCGGGGTGATGTCCTTGAACACCACGCCCGGCTGCGGGTGGTCCGGGACGTCCGATATCCGGCTGAGCAGCAGCTCGCGCAGGGCGGCGGGGGCCCTCATCGGCGCTTGCCCGACGGGCGGCCGCGTCCGCGGTTGCGGGAGGCGGGCTGCCGGCGCGGTCCGACGACCGCGGCGCCGTCGGCGTCCTCGGCATCAGGGCCCTCGACGTCCTCGGCCTGCGGGCTCTCCTGGTTCGCCTCCTTGGCGGCGGCTGCGGCACGCTTCGCCTGCACCCGCTTGGCCAGCGCCTTCATCTGTGGCTCATGGCTCTTCAGCTCGGCGACCAGCGGGGTCGCGATGAAGATCGAGGAGTATGCACCGGCGGCGAGACCGACGAACAGGGCCAGCGAGATGTCGTTGAGCATGCCCGCGCCCAGCACACCGCCGCCGACGAACAGCAGACCGGCGACCGGCAGCAGCGCCACCACGGTGGTGTTGATGGACCGCACCAGGGTGCTGTTGATGGAGCGGTTGGCGATCTCGCTGTAGGTGAAGCGGGTCTGCTTGGTGATGTCCTTCGAGGCCTCCTTGAGGCTGTCGAAGACGACCACCGTGTCGTACAGGGAGTAACCGAGGATCGTCAGCAGACCGATGACCGTGCCCGGGGTGACCTCGAAGCCGACCAGGGCGTAGACACCGACCGTGATGGTGAGGTCGTGGATGAGCGCGACCAGGGCGGCGAGCGCCATCCGCCACTCGAAGGCGACGGCCAGGTAGAGCACCACGAGGACCATGAAGATCCCCAGGCCCAGCCAGGCCTTGTTGGCGATCTGCTCACCCCAGCTCGGACCGACCAGCTGCGTGTTGACGTCCTTGACCTGGACGTTCAGGTCCTTGGCGAGCTCCTCCTGGACCGGCAGCGCCTGCTTGGTGTCCAGACCGCTGATCTGGATGCGCAGCGCGCCGCCGCCGAGCTTCTGCACCACGGCCTGGTGGCCGCCCGCCGCCGACTCGGCCTGGTGCTGCGCCTCCGAGGCGGAGACCGAGGTCTTCGGGGTGGTGAAGACCGCGCCGCCGGAGAACTCGATGCCCATGTTCAGACCGCGCACCGCCAGGCCGACGATGGCCGTGATGGTGATGAGGATCGAGAGGCCGTACCAAATCTTCCGTTTGCCGATGAAGTCATAGCCGACCTCGCCGCGGTAGAGCCGGGCGCCGATGTTTCCGAGCTTGGACATCACGCCTCCTTCGTCTGGGTCGGGGCGCTGGCGCGGCGGCGGCGCAGCGGTGGCCTGGCGCCCAGGCGCTTGGGATCGAGGCCGGACCAGGGGTGGCCGTCGGCGAAGAACTTCCGCCGGGCCAGGAGCGTCATCAGCGGCTTGGTGAAGAAGAAGACCACGACGACATCGAGCACGGTGGTCAGGCCGAGCGTGAACGCGAAGCCCTTCACCTTGCCGACGGTGACGATGAACAGCACCGCGGCGGCCAGGAACGACACGAAGTCGGAGACCAGGATCGTGCGGCGGGCGCGCGGCCAGCCGCGCTCGACGGCAGGGCGCAGGGTGCGGCCCTCACGGATCTCGTCCCGGATGCGTTCGAAGTAGACGATGAACGAGTCGGCGGTGATACCGATGGCGACGATGGCGCCGCAGACCGCCGGGAGGTTCAGCGCGAACCCGATGGCCGGTCCGAGCAACGTCATGATCGCGTACGTCAGGATCGCCGAGACACACAGGCTCGCCAGCGCGACCAGCGACAGGCCCCGGTAGTAGGCGATGAGGTAGAGGACGACCAGCCCGAGGCCGATGGCGCCGGCGATCAGACCGGCGTGCAGCTGCTCACCGCCGAGCGCCGCGGTGACCGTGGTCTCGTCGTCGATCTTGAAGGAGAGCGGCAGGGCGCCGTAGGACAGCATGTTGCCGAGGTCCTCGGCGGACTTCTGGGTGAAGCCGCCGGAGATGGTGGCGTTGCCGCCGTTGAGCCGCTCACTGACGCGCGGGGCGGAGACCACCGCGCCGTCCAGGATGATCGCGAACTGGTTCTGCGGCTGCGCCTTGGTGGCGAGCTTGCCGGTGACGTCAGCGAACTTCTTGCCGCCCTCGGAGGTGAAGTCCATCTGGACGATCCAGCCCTGGCCCTGCTGGCTGTCGAAGACGGCCTTGGCGTCCTTGACGTCCGTGCCCTCGACCCCGACCGGGCCGAGCGCGTACTTCTGGCTGCCGTCGTCATGGCAGGCCACGACCGGGTCGGACGGCTTGGTGGCGGCGGCCTTCTGACCGGCGGCGGCGCGGCTCGCCTTGGTGGAGCAGTCCAGGGCGTTCAGCTGCTTCTGGAGGGCCGGCGGGATGCCCGCGCCACCGGGGGGCGGGGATGCCGCCGGCCCTCCAGAAGCAGCTGAACGCCCTGGAC
>NZ_SDIG01000084.1:0-26976 GCF_004122755.1 Streptomyces sp. TM32 | reverse complement strand
TCTCCCTCCCCTCACCCTCTCAGTCCTCGCCCCTCCCCTTCCGCCCTTCATGGAGAGCAGACAACCCGTGGGATCTCGCGCCATTGGTCATCGAGCCGGGCACCGTCGCCGAACGACGGGCGCACTGGTTACGGCGGCGTGCATCGTCGGCCTGTCCAGCGTCACCGCCGCACCGGCCGTCGCGGACGAGAACGTCCCGCTCCACAGCGGTGAGTGCAAGTTCGGCGCCGACTACATCAAAGAGACCCCGTGGTCGCTGCAGCGCATACTCACCAATCAGATGTGGGCGTACGGAAAGGGGAAGGGAATCCGGGTCGGCGTCGTCGACACCGGTATCGACGCGCAGAACCCGCAGATCAAGGACGAGATCGGCAGCGGCGGCATCTCCCTCGTCAAGGGAAAGCCGACCGACGACAAGGTCGGCCACGGCACCAAAGTGGCAGGCATCATCGCCGCCCGCCCCATGAAGGGTTCCGGCTTCTACGGAATCGCCCCCGAGGCGACCGTCATCCCCTTCCAGCAGACCTCGCAGGAAAAGCCCGGCACCGCCGACAGCCTTGCGACGGCCATCAAAAAGGCCGTGGACGAACACGTCGACATCATCAATGTCTCGCAGGGAACCGCCGCCGATCCGCGCCTTCTGCCCACCCTTGAGCGAGCGGTCAAGTACGCCGATATGCACGACGTTCTCATTGTCGCCTCGGCCGGCAACGGCGGTGCCGACGGCGGCGAGAAGGACATGTGGCCCGCGGCCTACTCGGAGAAATACCCCAACGTCCTCGCAGTGGCCGCCTCGGACCGGAACAACGAGCGGGCACCCTTCTCCCAGTCCGGAAAGTTCGTCCAGATCGCCGCGCCGGGCGTCGACATGGTCTCCACCGTCCCCGACGGCGGAAACTGCGTCGACCAGGGAACCAGCTTCGCCGCCCCCTACGTCGCGGGAGCCGCGGCCCTGCTCAAGGCGAAGCACGACAAGTGGACTCCACAGCAGCTCATTTGGCACCTCGAAAAGACCGCTGAGCGCGTGCGCCCGAACCGGAACGACTTCATCGGCTGGGGCGTCGTCGATCCGGTGGCGGCCCTCAACGACGACACGGTGCCCACCGGAGAACCCAAGCCGGACAAGTCCTCCAATGTGGCTGACGGCTCCAACATCCATCCGGTCGCCGTCGCCCTCGGCGAAAGCTCCGAGGAGCGACGCGCCCGCTATTCCATCTACATCGTCGGCGGCGGACTTCTCGCCGTCGGCACGGTAGTTGGCTCCGCCATCGCACTCCGCGACTGGCGTCGAAAGACTGGTTTGCGAACACACGGGGAGGCCTAACCATGGCTCATGGGCAGTACGGGGTTGATCTGGATGCCTTGGACCAGGTCATCAAAGAGCTCAACCATGTCCTCAAGGAGATGGGCGACTCGAAGAGCACGGCCACGAACAGCACCTACCTTCCGAAGGGCTCCTTGGGCGAGGGATTCAAGGAAGAGGCCGAACTCTATGGCGCCCACGCGAAGATGAAGGGCGAGATCGAAAAGATGATGCACATGGTCGAGGGCCTCGTCGACACTTTCGGGAAGAAGTCGCACAAGGTCAGGGGCGCGTACCAGGACGCGGAAGCGGATAACTCCATCTCCATGTCCGGTCAGTGACGTCAGCCGGCAGATCGCAATGACAGACAGGCATGTTCGATGACGGAGTGGGGGACAGCAGATGGCTTCGAAGGACACTGAGTTCAAGCCGGCGAAGGTGCAGGTGCCGGAGCCACCTAAGAAGGCTGCCAAGGGGTCGGGGGAGGCTCAAGAAGTCGGCCACGACGTCATCGCGAGTCGTCCTCAGTTCACTGAGAAGGGACTCAACGACCTCAAGCAGATGGTGGCGGGGGCCAACCCGACAGAGGTTGGTAACGTCGCCAAGGGCTGGCGGGACGTCCGAGTCGCACTGGTCGGCGAAGGCTGGGACGGCGGCATCAAGAAGCACTTCGATGATGCAGTGCAAAAGGTCCTGCAGACCTGGCACGGCTCTTCTGCCGATCAGTTTGCCGCCTCGGCGCAAAAGATCAGCGAAAACTTCGCGAATCTTGCCCTGTATCCACACAACACCGGCGAGGTTCTGCGACAGATCGGCGACAACCTCAAGGACGTCCAGAAGTTCGTCGACGAGGTCAAGGAGCCGAGTGGGTGGGAGAGCAAGGAAGACTGGCTCGCCGATAAAGCCAGTTCCGGCGTCGGTAAGGGTGCAGCGATCGGGAACACCCTCATGCCGGGTGGCGGCGGTGCCCTGGTCGGCGGCCTTGTCGGTGGGATGGTCGGCGGCGATGGTCGGGACGACTCGCAGCTGAAGGTAGACCTCCAGAACCCGAACATGAGCATCTGGGATGCCATGAACAAGAACCGCACCAGCTTGTCGCTGGGCAAGGAGCGTCAGCTGCAGGCTGCTCACTACATGGAGCAGTTGGGGACGACGTACCGAGCGGGGGTGAAGGCCATGGGAACTGTCCCCCCGTATGACGACGGCAGCGTCAAGCGGCCAGAACACGACGGTGATGGTGGCGGAGGTATTCCGGGCATTGGTGCGTTCGGCCCGATGCCATCCACGCCGAAAACAGGCGCACCGATGGGGAAGACGCCGGGGATGAAGGGCGGCGGTTACACGACGCCGCAGCCGATGGAACCGCCCCGCCCACATGGCATCGATGGTGGGGTCGGCAGCGTCCCGAAGGCTCCTGCACCTCACATCGGGACCGGACTTGACGGTCTCCAGGGAGGAACCGGTCCGGGCCTTGGAGGCGCCGGTGGTGGCGGCGTCGGCGGCGGCGTGGGTAGTGGCGGTTTGGGCGGCGGCTCCGGAAGCGTCGGCGCGGGCTCTGGTCCGGGCGTCGGCGGCTCCGGCGCGCCGGGGATGGTCGGGGGTATCGGCGGTGCCGGTGGAGCTCGTGCGGGTGGCGCGGGCGCTGGAGCGGGTGCACGGGGCGGCCGCGCCGGCATGCCGGGCATGGGCGGAGCCGCCGGCGGCGCAAAGGGCGCTGGCGCAAAGGGCGCCGGCGGTAAGGGCAGTGCGTTGGCACGCCAGAAGGGTGGCGTCGTCGGCGGGAAGGGCGGCAAGCTCGGAGCCGGGGGGCAAGGAGGATCTGGGTTGCACCGCAGCCGTGGCGGCACGCAGCAGGGTGCTTCTGGCGGTCGCCGCCCGGCAGGTATGGCTGGCGCGCATGGTGCTCACGGGGCAAAGGGTAAGGACAAGGGCGGAGAGAACGGCCAGCGTCCGGACTACCTGGTAGAAGAAGAGGAGACTTGGACGCCTGAGCGCAACGTGGCGCCCAAGGTCATCGAGTAGGGACCTGTCAGTCCAGATAAGGTGCTCGGCGGAATCGAGGTGGGGCCCGCAGTCCTCGGGCTGCGGGCCCCACTGTCGCTACGGAGAGGTGTACGGCATGAGCTTCACGCGGACGCTGCGTGCGGTGGGCGGCGCGGTGGTGGCGGGAGCACTGCTCTTCGGCGCCGCCCCTACCGCCTTGGCTGATCAGAACAGGGATGATCAGTGGCCACTCAAGGCGTTCGACGCCGCGAGTATCTGGAAGGAGTCGACGGGTAAGGACGTCACTGTCGCGGTGATTGATGATCCCGTTAACGGCAACCATCCCGACCTGAAGGGCAACGTCCTCCCGGGAAAGAGCTTCATTGATGGTGGGCGCGGAGATCGCAAGGGGCCAGGGGATCACGGAACTGGCATGGCATCGCTCATCGCTGGGCATGGGCACGGTGCCGGAAATGCCGACGGTGTGATGGGTCTTGCGCCGGATGCAAAGATCCTTCCTGTGGGGAGGCCGCAGGTTGGAGCCGGGTCTGAGAATTCGGGGCCGGGCGACTGGATCAGGTACGCAGTCGATCACGATGCGTCCGTCATCAACATGTCGATCGGCCCCGCGTTTCTCACCGACTCTGACCGGAGTGCGCTGGCCTACGCGGCACAGAAGGACGTCCTGGTCGTAGTGGCCTCCGGAAACTCTGGAGAGACCAAACTGGGAGAATTGGCTGCTAGCCCCGGGGTTGTGACCGTGGGTTCAGTGGACAAGGCCGGAAAGATGTGGTCGAAGTCCAACTCGGGCAGTCAATTGATGCTCACCGCTCCCGGTGTAGAAATCACGTCTGCTTCTGCTACTCCGGGACAATACCGACTGGCGGACGGTACGTCCGACTCCACGGCCTACGTCTCGGCCGCTGCGGCGCTCCTGCGTTCGAAGTTCCCTGATCTCTCAGCAGGTCAGATCGCCAACCGGCTCGTGAAGTCCGCCGGCCTGCCGCCGGGTAAGAAGGACCTTGAGCTTCCCGACCCCCACTATGGGTATGGCTTCATTCAGCCGTTGAAGGCGCTGACTGCCGACATCCCCGCCGGCTCCAAGAACGGTCCGCTCAAGACGCCGAAGGCGGATTCGTCCGCGGGCGTGGGCGGTGCGAGCGCAGGTAGTGGCGGTCAGCAGGCGAGTGGCGAGAAGAGCGAGGGCCTTGGCATGGGTGCCATCGTGGGTATTGCGGTCGGTGTCCTCGTTGTTGTCGCGGTCATCGTCATTGTCGTTGTCCGGCAGAAGAAGAATGGCCGCAATGGACCGCCCAATGGTGGTCCCGGTGGCTTTGGTGGCCCTGGGTTCGCGCCCCAGCAGCCCGGCCCCTACCAGCAGCCGGGGCCTTACCAGCAGCCTGGCCCGTACCAGCAGCCCGGTCCCTACCAGCAACAGCCGAGTGCTCCTGGATCGATTCCCCCGGCGCCGCCCACCCAGCCGCCGGGCCGGTAGTGAGCCCTTGAGAGCTCGCGCTGCACAGAAGATGAGCGCGTGATGCGACCCTTTCAGCCACAGTGGCCCTGAGATCGTCATCCGGTCCAAGGCGGCGGAGGTTACGCATCTGTGCGACATGGGAATGAAATGACTTGGGGCCCGCAGTTTTCCGCTGCGGGCCCCAAGCTGTTATGCGGGGGGACTTGGCACGAGCCCTATGCGAATGAAGCGTGCGGTGGGCGGCGCGGTGGTGGCGGGAGCAGTGCTCTTCGGCGCCGCCCCTGTCGCCTTGGCGGATCAGATCAGAGACGACCAGTGGCCGTTGAAGTCATTTGATTGCTGAAAGCGTGGACGGTGTGCATGCTGCTCGTCGGTGAGCGGGCGGGACTGGTGGGTGGCTGGAGGCGACGTGTGCAGGGGAGTGGCGGGTGCTGGCGATCAGCGGTCCCGTAGCATTTCCGCTCATGGACATGCCCGGCAATGAAGAGCCCCTGCCCGACAGTCGTGTGGGGCTGACGCCACGTCAGGCGAGGCGGATACGCATCGTCCTGGCCTCGGTGCTGATGGTGGCGATGGCGGTGGTGCTCGTGGTGCGCCTGGCGTCGCGTACGTCGGTGCTGGTGGTCGGGGTGTACGGGGCCGCGCTGGTGCTCTGCGGCGTGGTGATCGAGCTCAGCCGGCACGGGCGTACCCGGCTCGGTACCTGGTTGCTGGGTCTCGGCCTCGCGGCTGCACTGGCAGCGGACTGGCTGCTGTTGCCCTGAGGGGGAGGACCGTTCCACGGGGGCCGTTCCGCAGCGCCCGGTTCCGTATGAGCCGCTGCCGCGGACGCCCTCCAGTCAGAGCTTGCCGACCACCTCGCGCGGAGGCCCTGATGGCCCTCCGCGTTGAGTCAGCGGGCGGCGGTGGCCTGCGCCCGCGCCTGCGCCCGGGTGATTACGAGTGGTGTCCTCCGCGGCCGTCAGGCGATGCGGAGTCGGCGGTGCCGGTGCGTTGGGCCGGCACGGTGGGAGTGCCGGGTGCGGCGAGGACCTGCCGGGCGGTGACGCCGCGTTCGGTGGCGACGACGAGCACGCCGTCCGGGGAGAGGGCGGCGTCGGTGATCGGGGTGTCCGAGATCAGCGTGGCCACTTCCTTCCGGTTCGCGCGCGCCCAGACGCGCAGTGAGTCGGGGCCGTGGCTGAACCCGAACGGGGCCGCCGCCCGGGCCTCTTCGGAGGGGCGCCGCACCTGTGCCGGATCGGCATCGACGTACCCGGGGCGCAGCAGGTCGTGGACGAGCAGCGCCCCCGTGGCCGTACCTTCGGAGGTATCGCCGTCCGGGGCGGGGACCGTACGGGAGCCAGGGGTTCCCTCGGGAACGATGAAGGTGGCGACGGGGCGGGAGGTGGAGGCGGCGGATGCAGGCCCGGGGGCGATGTCGCCGAGGGCCTTCGTGCCGGGGGCCGCAGTGGCCGTCGTGCCGTCCGGAGCCGTCGTGCCGTCCGGAGCCGTCGTGCCGTCCGGGGCCGCGGCCGCCGGTGCGCCGTCCGCCGGCCGGAGGGCACCGGTTGTCACCGCGCGGACGCCGGCCAGCGGCACGCTCCACAGTGTGCGCCAGGGCAGGGGGAAGCCGAGCCGGTGCAGCGCCTCCGCATACGGAGCCAGCCCGTCCTCGACGAACGCGGACTCCAGGAACGCGGCCCGCAGGCCCGCCGGTGCCTGGGAGCGGGTGAGCAGCGGAGCGGTGCGCAGGTACGTCCGGGCCGGTGCGCCCAGCCGGTCGAGTGGTACGGCCTCGATGGCGGCTCGCATCGCCACCGGGTCGGCGTGCGCGAACAGGCCCGGGTCGGTGAGGAGTTGGGGGAGCAGTCCGGCGTCGAGGGTGTGCGCGGCGAGGTGGTCGCGGATGTAGGGGTCGGCCCGGGACCAGTCCTGCTGGGGCACCGCGTCCAGCAGCGCCATGGCGATCCTGGTCTGGGCGCCCTGGACGTCCGGCAGGCCGGCGCGGATCTCCTCGGCGATGCCCGGGTGCAGCAGACGCAGCAGCGTACGGCCACGGCCACCGTCGGTTCCGTCCCCGACCGTCACCCCGTCCGTCACCCTGCCCGTCGTCCCGTCGGCCGCCTGGGCCCTCGCTGCGGTCTCCGTCGCCTGGTCCTGCTCCGCGCCTTCGGCCGGCTGGAGGAACGGCGCGGCCAGCCGCATGCCCTCGGCGAGGTCGCGGCTCATGTCCCGTCCGGCGACGGCGTCGGCCAGCGCGCCCCACAGCTGGACGGGCAGCCCCGCGCCCTCGGCGAACGCGAGCGGCGCCAGGATCAGCCGCAGGGTCTGCGGGTCGGCCCCCAGCCGGCGGGCATGCAGGTCCAGTGCCTCGCCGACGCTGCCGGGCAGCGTCGCCGGGTCCGCCGGGTCGACGCCCTGGGGTTGCATGACCAGCGACTGCACGGCGAGCTGGAGGGTCAGCCGGTTGCCGTCCGCGCGCTCGGCCAGGGCCTCGGCGAGCGCCCGGCGGGCCGACGGATCGGCGCAGAAGGGGAGTTCCGGCGGCCCGAGGGTGAGCGCGGCCTCGGCGTGCCGCACCAGCCCGTCGGGGTCGGCCCACTCGGGGTCGTCGAGATCGATGATCCGCACCTGGCTGGACGGCAGCGCCGCCGCCAGCTCCGCGGCCAGCCCACGCGGCACCTCGGCCAGCAACTGCACCGTGGTGGTGGCGGCGAGTGGCTTGAGCACGTCCCGCACGACGCGGGCCGGCTCGTCCGCGGCGCGCACCGGTCCGGCCCGGTCGACATCCGGCACCACAATCGTCACCGGCTCTTCACGGGCGGCGAGTTCGGTGCAGATGTCTTCGCCACGGGCCGTACCCAGCTCGAAGTGGTCGGCGAGGAGCCCCCGCAGCTGCGCCGCGGTGCGTCCCTGGGCGCTCGGCACGGCGGGCGCCGGCAGGTCCGGCGGCACCGTCGTCGGGTCCATGGCATCCAGCGGCAGCTGCTTGCGGAAGCGGGGGTCGCACAGCATCAGGAAGCCGGTGAGCAGACGCGAGCGCCCGCTGCCCGGGCTTCCGGTGAGCACGATGACGCGCGGTGCGCCCGGCCACCGCATACGCCACGCGGCGAGCGCACTGAGAACGGAAGTACGGCCGCCGATGTACGGATGCGGTGCATATCCGTTCGCCCCGGCGATTCCTTCGTCTGAGGCGCTCATGTCTCCCTCGTCCCCCATCGATGCCGACTCCACCTTTGTGGATTCCTGCTGTGCCGGCTCGATCTTATGTTCCGGGCCGCATGCTCAAGACCGCACGGGGTCCGCCGTTCCGGAACGGGAACATGCTTGCCGCACGGAGGGGTGAGTGAGTGAGCGTGTGTCAGGCGGTGTCGAAGCACGGTCACGGAGATCCGGTGTGGAGAAATCGGGATCACCTTGTGGGGGAAGAAAGCAGATCCGTCCGGTGATTTCGGTGGCCGATCTGCTTTCGGCCGCATCCGCGGTATCCGTCGTATCCGCCGTATCCCGAAGTATCCGCAGTATCCGCCGTACCGGCGCATCGGCACTGCGTGTGCCGTGCACCGATTCCCGGGAAAGAAAAAGACGACGGTCCGGCCGGGCGTGCTGCCCGGCCGGCCGTTGCGCACTGTCCGCGCGGTGGTCCGGTCAGCCCCGGTGCCCGCCGCCGCGGCCGCCGCGGCGGGGAGCGGTCACGATGTTGCCCGTCGGGCCGTCGCGCTCCGCGCGTTCGGCGTCCTCCTTGGCCTCCTGCTCCTTCTGCCACGCGGCGAACTTCTCGCGCGAGGCCTCGCGTTCGGCCATGGTCTGGTTCTCCGCGGCGCGCCGGATCTCGTTCATCCGGTCGCCCAGCGCGTCCATGTACCCCGGCGTCTCGATGGCGTCCTTCATGCCGATCCGGCCGGAGAGCACTTCTTGGGCCATCTCCTGGAGCTTGCCGCCGACGTTGGGGTTCTCCGCCAGGACCTTCAGCGCCTTGCGCAGCCGGTGCGCCTGCTCCGGATCCTGGGCGACGTCCATCAGGTCCTCGTCCTGGATCTGTCGCTCATTGCTCATCTCTGCCCCCTTGAACGTGATGGCACAGCAACCGCGTGTGCGGCACCGGCGTCCTGAGTCTAATGACGGGTGATGACGGGTGTGAACTGGCCGCCAGGGCAGGTGTTGTCGGTATTGCCGCATATTGCTCCGTATGCATTCCGCTCTTTGCCGGTGCCCCGCTTCGAGAAGGCTTCCCTCCTATTGCGGGTGTGCTAGACCTGGGGCGATGTTGGCAGGCAGCTGTCATTCAATTCGGGGAGAAAAGATGTCCGACGAAGTCCGGCTCAGTACGGGGGAGTTGCACACACTGGGTGCCGCCTTCGAGGTACGTGCGGAAGAACTGAGCCGGCAGCTGGCCGCATTCAGACGGCGGGCCGATGCCGAGGCGCTGCGGGACGGCTTCGGCAGCGACGAGGCGGCCCGGCCGTACCGTGAGCTGTACGAGCAGGCCGAGCACGCCCTCGTCCAGCTGCAGCAGCGGCTCGCCGAGGTCGGCGGAGGGATCAAGGAGACCGTTGCCCATGTGCAGGCGGCCGAGGAAGAGCTGGACGAGATGATCCGGAGCGTCAAGTGAGCGAGCGGCGCAACCCCGAGGCCCTGCACGAAGCGGCGGCGGGCTGGCGGGAGATGGGCAATCACCTCGACGGCCTCGTCCGCGACCTGGACCGGAAGGTCGGCACCGCGGCCGCGGCCAACTGGCAGGGCCCGGCCGGCGAGGCGTTCGCCGCGGAGTGGCACCGCCTCAAGCGGTCCGTCGACGAGTCGCTGCCGGCCTTCGAACTGGCCGCCGCCGACCTGGAGACCGCTGCCGCCGCGTCCTCCGACGACAAGGACGGCACGGCCGGCGGGGACGGCACGGGCCACGGCGCACCCCCGGTGGACCATGCCGCCGGCGCGCAGTCCTCGTCCGGCAACGAGACCGCCTACGGCTTCATGGCGCTCGGCCAGCTGGCCAACGGCCTCGGCGGCGCCTTCGGCAAACGCGGCGGGGGCGGCGGCCGGCGCCAGGTCCCGGCCGCGGGGCATGCGTGGGACACCTCCACCGCACCGCTCGGGCCCGACCCGTTCGGCCCGGCTCGGGACGGCGAGGCGAAGACGCGCGGCGGCGAGGGCCTTGCCAAGGGCGTGCGGAGCCGGCCGGCCGGTGCCGAACCGGCCCCGGGCGGCGAGCGGTCCCCGAAGGCCGGCGCGGCGGAGAAGAACGGGACGGCCGCAGCCCCCACGGGTGCCGCCAAGGACCGCTCCGCCTCCGCCGCCGAGCCCCCCGGCCCGGCCGGCCCCGACGTCACCCAGCACGGCGCCTTCGGCTGACCACCGGCCACCGACACCAGCTCGAACCCACCGGTCCGTACGCACCCGCCACCGGCACCGGCCCGTACGCACCAGACACCGACACCGGCCGTACGGCACCGGCCACAGGACACCAGTCCGCCCGTACCCACACAGGCCAGTACGTACCTCCCCCACCCACAAACGGCGGTGGGGCGCCCCTCCCAGGAGGGACGCCCCACCGCCGTCGTGCGGTGCCGCGGTCAGCCGCTGTTGGGCGGCAGCCAGCCCGTCTGGACCAGCTGTGCACCGCGCTTGCGCGTGATGAACATGGCCCGGCCGGGCGTCAGGTTCTGGCCCTTGATGTTGCCCATCAGGGGACCCTCGGCCGGATCGGCCGAGAGGATCAGACCCTGCGCACCCAGCTCCTTGGTGCGCTGCATCACCGGCTCGAAGGACGACCGTCCGGCGCCCGAGGAGCTGCGCGCGATGATCAGGCGCAGGCCCAGGTCACGGGCGAACGGCAGGTACTCCAGCAGCGGCTGCAGCGGGTTGCCGCTGCTGGTCGCCACCAGGTCGTAGTCGTCCACGATCACGAACGCGTCCGGCAGGTCGTACCAGCTGCGGTTGCGCAGCTGCTCCGGCGTCACGTCCGGCCCGGGCATCCGGCGGCCCAGCGAACCGGCCAGACCGGTGATGACCTCCTGCAACTGCGGTCCAGCGGCGCAGTACTTGTACATGTGGCTCTCGGGGATCTCCCCGAGCAGCGCACGGCGGTAGTCGGAGACCACCATCAGCGCCTTGTCGGACGGGTACCGCTCGGCGATCTGCTTGGCCAGCAGACGCAGCACCGACGACTTGCCGGACTCGCTCTCGCCATAGATGACCAGCAGCGGGTCGGTCTCGAAGTCGACGAACGCCGGCGAGAGCGTGGTCTCGTCGACACCGATCGCGATGCCGTGGTCGGGGTAGTCGTTGCCCTTGGGCAGCTCGTTGACGTGCAGCATCGTCGGCAGCATCCGCACCGCGGGGGCGGGCTCGCCCTGCCAGTGCTCCTTGACCGTCGCCACCAGGTTCGCGATGCCGTCGCTGAGCGTCTCCGGGTCGCTCATCCCGTCCAGTCGCGGCAGCGCTCCCAGGAAGTCGAGCTTCTCGGGGGACATCCCGCGACCGGGCTTGCCCATGGGGACGTTCTCCGCGCGCTTGCGGTCGAACTCCGACTCCATCGGGTCACCCAGGCGCAGCTCGACACGGTTGAGGAGCTGGTCGCGCAGCGCGGGGCGCACCTCGGTGTAGCGCGCACCGGCGATGATCAGGTGGACACCGAAGCCGAGACCGCGGGCGGCGATGTCCAGGATCACCGGGTCCATCTGCTCGTAGTCGGTCTTGAACGTCCCCCAGCCGTCGATGACCAGGAAGACGTCGCCCCACTTCTGGTCGGGGTAGGCGCCCGAGGCCCGCCGCTGGCGGTAGGTCCCGATCGAGTCGATGTTGTTGGCCCGGAAGAACTCCTCACGCTCGTTGAGGATGCCGACGACCTCGGAGACCGTACGGCGCACCTTCTCCGCGTCCAGACGCGAGGCCACGCCGCCGACGTGCGGCAGGCCCTCCATGGTCAGCATGCCGCCGCCACCGAAGTCGAGGCAGTAGAACTGCACCTCGGCCGGGGTGTGGGTGAGCGCGAACGAGGCGATGGCGGCCCGGATCAGCGTGGACTTACCGGACTGCGGACCACCCACGACCAGACCGTGACCGGCACCGGCGGAGAAGTCCAGGTACATCACGTCACGCCGCTGCTCGAACGGCTTGTCCACCAGCGCGACCGGCACCACGAGCTTGCCGAGCGCGGTGTACTCCGCCGCGTGCACGCCCCGTTCGGGGGTGACCGCGAGCGCCGGCAGCAGCTGGTTGACGGTGGGCGCCTCCTCCAGCGGGGGCAGCCACACCTGGTGCGCCGGCGGGCCCTGGCCCTGCATCCGCTGGACCATGACGTCCAGCACGGTGTCGGCCAGCGCGTCGTCGATCTCCGGCTCGGCCGCCTCGACGGCGATCGGCTCCTCGATGATCTGCTCGACGACCGGGGCCGCGGTGAACGGCACCGGCAGCCGGTTCGTGCGGCCGCCGCGGCCGCCGCCACCGCCGGCGCCCGGGCCGCGGTAGGTACCGGAGACGTACGCGGCCTTGAACTGGACCATCGTCTCGGTGTCGTACTTCAGGATGCCGGAACCGGGGACGTTCGGCAGGTGGTAGGCGTCCGGCACACCGATCGCGGTCCGCGACTCGGCCGCGGAGAACGTCCGCAGACCCAGCCGGTAGGACAGGAAGGTGTCCAGACCCCGCAGCTTGCCCTCTTCCAGCCGCTGCGAGGCGAGCAGCATGTGCACACCCATCGACCGGCCGATCCGGCCGATCTGGATGAACATCTCGATGAAGTCGGGCTTGGCGGCGAGCAGTTCGGAGAACTCGTCGATGATCATCACCAGCGAGGGCAGCGGGTCCAGCGGGGCACCCGCGGCACGCGCCTTCTCGTAGTCGGTGATGTTGGCGTAGTTGCCGGCGGAGCGCAGCAGCTCCTGGCGGCGCTGGAGTTCACCGGTGATCGAGTCGCGCATCCGGTCGATCAGGGTGACGTCCTCACCGAGGTTGGTGATGACCGCCGCGACGTGCGGCATCTCCGACATACCGGTGAAGGTGGCGCCACCCTTGAAGTCCGCGAGGATGAAGTTGAGGGTCTCCGAGGAGTGGGTGACCGCCAGGGCGAGCACCAGGGTGCGCAGCACCTCGGACTTACCGGAACCGGTCGCACCGACACACAGACCGTGCGGGCCCATGCCCTGCTGCGAGGCTTCCTTGATGTCCAGCATGACCGGCTGGCCGTCGCGGTCGACACCGAGCGGGACGCGCAGCCGCTCGGCCAGCGTCCGGGGCCGCCACGTACGCGACACGTCCAGGGCACCGGCGTCGCCGATGTTGAGGAGGTCGGTGAAGTCCATGGACGACAGCAGCGGATCCTCGCCGTCGGCGCCCGCGCCCGCCCGCAGCGGGGCCAGCTGGCGCGCCAGCGCCTCCGCCTCGGGGATCGACAGGACGTCGCAGACACCGTGGTAGACCGCACCGCCCGCCGACTCCAGCACCAGCTTGCCCGGCCACACCTGGACGGCCAGACCGCCGCGGATCTCGTCCAGATCGCCCGGCACGACCTCCAGGATGGTGACGCCCTGGAGGCCCTCGGCCCCGGCGATCACCGAGTCCATCGGCACGTCGCCGCCGTCCAGCACGATCACCACGTGCGGGGTGTCGGTCACCGGAGTGCCCTGCGGGTTGAACCGCCCGCGGCCCTCCAGCTCGTCCGCCAGCAGCTCCTCGATCTCACCGAGGTCCCCGACGACCAGCCGGCGCGACCCCGCGCCGTCGCTGGTCTTGTCCTGCACCTGCGGCAGCCACTTCGTCCACTCCCACTCCGCCTGCGCACCGGGCGCGGCGACGACCGCCACCACCAGGTCCTCGGGCGAGTGCAGGGTGCACAGCTGGGCGAGGATGGCGCGCGAGGTGCCGTAGACCGTGTCCGGGTCGCCGGAGACGGTCAGGTGGTAGAAGGCGCGCAACGAGACCGCCAGCGGCAGGCTGTCCAACTGTCCGTGCTTGTCGAGGAATTCCTTCATCGCATGCGCGGTCAGCGGCTCCAGCTCGTCGACCGGAGCGGTCTCGGGTGCCCGCAGGGGGGTGGCCAACTGCTGTGGCCCCAGGCCAAGCCGGACCTGTCCGAAGTCCGGGTCGGTCGACCGGCGCTCCCATACCCGTTTGCCCTCGGCCACGATGGACCACAGCTGGCTCGGATCGGGGTGGGTGAAGAGCTGCGCGTCCCGCTGCTTTCGCGCGGTGCGCCGTACCTCTTTTCGCTTCTGCGTCAGGTACTTGAGGTAATCCTGGCGCTCTTGAAGCATTTGCCCGGAAGGCCCTTGGCGAGCCTTGACGATCTGCACGATCGCCATTGCCAGGGTGGACGCCACCATAAAGCCGCCCATGATTTTCATGAACGGCTGGTTGCCCATGAACAAGAATCCCGCCGAAGACGCCATACCCATCATGGGCATAAGGGTCATCAGCATGTTTTCTGATTCGCCCTCTCGCGGAAGCTCCGGAGGCGCCTCAAGTGTCACCTCCTCGGAGGGAACTTCAGGTGGCAGCGCGCGGGGCGGGCGCTTGACGATGACAACGCTCACCGAGGCATCAGTCCTTCATGCATCTCGCAGTCTCGGACCGCCCCCGTTGGATTCGACGGTCCCCCCGAGCCAAGTGCTTGGCCCGAACCAGGCGTTGATCCTACTGTTAACCGTCAAGTCGCGGGGTGGGTGGGGCCGTCGCCGAATTGGACGGTACGCTGACGCCTCGCGAGCGTGCCCACAGCCCCGAATGACGGCTTTCTCTCTATAGGGCGCGCGACGCGACAAAACGCCCAACGGATAGGGGGAACCGCCAGGTGAGCACGAGCACTGGCACCGGTTTTTGCCGGGTCACAGTCGCCGCGCCGGATGCACGGATCGATGTGGCTCTGCCGGAGGATGTCGCACTCGTCGACATCTATCCGGAGATCCTGCGGCTCTCCGGGCAGTCCCAGGCCGAAGGCGCACCGACCGGCTATCACCTCGTACGCCGCGACGGCACGGTGCTCGACGCCGGCCAGTCGCTCGCCCAGCAGCAAATCCTCGACGGCGACCTCCTTTTGCTGAAGCCGTTCGCCGAGTCGCTGCCGCTGCCGGTCTTCGACGACGTCTCCGACGCCGTCGCCTCCGCGGTCAAGCGCAACCGCAGCCGCTGGAGCGACGACCTCATGCACGTCGTCGGCCTCTCCGCCGGTGTCCTGCTGCTCGTCATGATGGCGTTCGCCCTGTGGTTCTCGAACCCCCTGAACCGCGACATGCACCGCCTGCCCGGCATCATCGCCGGCGTCGTCGGCATCGTCCTGGTCGCGCTGGCCGGCGTCCGCGCCCGCGTCTACGACGACCACGGCTCCTCCATCGCGCTGGGCCTGGCCTCCCTGCCGCACCTGCTGCTCGCCGGCTCGGGCATCTTCCCCGTCGAACAGGGCGGGGGACCCGGCCGGCTGCACCTCCTCGTCGGCTGCGTGGTCGTCCTGATCGCGTCCGTCCTGCTGGTGGTCCTGCTGCCGCGCGGTGACGCACCCTTCGTCGCCGCCGCGTTCCTGGCCGCCATCGGCACTCTCGCCGTCTTCGCCGCGATCCTCACCGACGCCGCGCCCCGCGAGGTCGCCGCCGTCACCGCCGTCGTCTCGATCGCCATGGTCGCCTGGCTGCCCGGTCTCTCCGCCCGCTTCGCCCGGCTGCCCATCGGCTACAAGTCGCCCGACCAGATCGCCAAGGGCTCCTACGACAACGGCGGCGAGACCGAGTCCGTCGACTTCGTCAAGATCGCCAACCAGGCCAAGCGCGGCCACGAACTGCTGCTCGGCCTCGTCGCCGGCTGCGCCGCCCTGGTCGTCGGCTCCGCCGGTGTCGTCCTCGGCTTCTCCGACAACATGTGGGCTCAGCTGCTGGCGCTGGCCGCGGGCATCACGATCATGCTCCGCGCCCGGCTCTTCGACTACACCGCGCAGGTCGCCTGCCTGACCATCGCCGGCATCCTGACGATCGTCCTGCTCATCCTGGGCATCGCGCTGAACCCGCCGTCGGACATCTTCGTCGACCTGCTCCGCTTCCAGGACTCCGGCCCGCTGAACATCCGTACCGTCTGGTTCTCCAGCAGCATCGCGGCGGGCGCCGCCCTGCTCGTCGGCGTCGGCCTGGTCGTCCCGCGCAAGGGTGTCACTCCCTTCTGGGGCCGGATCTTCGACCTCTTCGACGGTCTGGTCCTGCTCTCCCTGGTGCCGCTGTGCCTGGCGGTCCTGGAGGTCTACGGCAAGGTGCGCGGCCTGACCGGCAGCTAGCCGGCCGGCCCCGCCCGCCCCGGATCCGCGGCCCCCCGACCACCCGGTCGGGGGGCCGTTTTCCAGCTGGTACGCTGTGCGACGGTCCGGATGAGTCATCCAAGATTCCCTGTGAAGCAAACCAGGGGCGCTCACGGACCGGAACCCAGAGGAGTACCGCGTGTCGCTCGACGCCGCTACGAAGAAGCAGATCATGGCCGAGTTCGCCACCAAGGAGGGTGACACCGGCTCCCCCGAGGTCCAGGTCGCGATGCTCTCCCGCCGCATCTCGGACCTGACCGAGCACCTCAAGACCCACAAGCACGACCACCACTCCCGCCGTGGTCTGCTGCTGCTCGTCGGCCAGCGCCGCCGCCTGCTGCAGTACCTGGCGAAGAAGGACATCACGCGCTTCCGTGCGCTGGTCGAGCGCCTGGGCATCCGCCGCGGCGCGGCGGGCGCCAAGTAGGACGCCGTAGAGGGAGCGGTTCCCGCCGGGGGCCGCTCCCTTTGCCATAGGCACCGGATGCCCACGCCACCTCATGGTGGACGGAAGCTTTGTAGTCTGGTGCCATATCGCAAAACTGAACGCGGTAGGAGCGCCTCCTGGCCGCCGGTCCTCGGTAGTGGCCCCCGGACGATCCACGGACGCCCTGCGTCCCTCGCTCCGGGTGCTTCGATCGAAGACCGGCCCGTACCGGCGCTCCACCGAAGACGGTCCGCCGCCATACGGGCAGCGGACGCAGACGAGGAGATATTCCTGGTGGAGAACGAGACCCACTACGCCGAAGCCGTGATCGACAACGGTTCCTTCGGCACCCGCACCATCCGCTTCGAGACGGGCCGCCTGGCCAAGCAGGCCGCCGGTTCCGCCGTGGCGTACCTGGACGACGACACCATGGTGCTGTCGGCCACCTCCGCTTCCAAGACCCCGAAGGACCAGCTGGACTTCTTCCCGCTGACCGTCGACGTCGAGGAGCGGATGTACGCAGCCGGGAAGATCCCCGGTTCCTTCTTCCGCCGTGAGGGCCGCCCCTCCGAGGACGCGGTCCTCACCTGCCGCCTGATCGACCGCCCGCTGCGCCCTTCCTTCAAGAAGGGCCTGCGCAACGAGATCCAGATCGTCGAGACGATCATGGCGCTCAACCCCGACCACCTCTACGACGTGGTCGCGATCAACGCCGCCTCCTGCTCCACGCAGCTGGCCGGCCTGCCCTTCTCCGGCCCGGTCGGCGGCACCCGTGTCGCCCTGATCAACGGCCAGTGGGTGGCGTTCCCGACCCACACCGAGCTCGAGGACGCCGTCTTCGACATGGTCGTGGCCGGCCGCGTCCTCCCGGACGGCGACGTCGCGATCATGATGGTCGAGGCCGAGGCCACCGAGAAGACCATCCAGCTGGTCAAGGACGGCGCCGAGGCCCCGACCGAAGAGGTCGTCGCCGCCGGTCTGGAAGCCGCCAAGCCCTTCATCAAGGTCCTGTGCAAGGCCCAGTCGGATCTCGCCGCCAAGGCCGCCAAGCCCGTCGGCGAGTTCCCGATCTTCCTGGACTACCAGGACGACGTCCTCGAGGCGCTGACCAAGGCCGTCAAGGACGAGCTCAGCCAGGCGCTGACCATCGCCGGCAAGCTGGAGCGCGAGGCCGAGCTGGACCGCGTCAAGGGTCTGGCCGCCGAGAAGCTCCTGCCGGAGTTCGAGGGCCGCGAGAAGGAGATCTCCGCCGCGTACCGCTCGCTGACCAAGACCCTGGTCCGGGAGCGCGTCATCAAGGAGAAGAAGCGCATCGACGGCCGCGGCGTCACGGACATCCGTACGCTCGCCGCCGAGGTCGAGGCGATCCCGCGGGTGCACGGCTCCGCCCTGTTCGAGCGTGGCGAGACCCAGATCCTGGGCGTCACCACCCTCAACATGCTCCGCATGGAGCAGCAGCTGGACACCCTTTCCCCGGTGACCCGCAAGCGCTACATGCACAACTACAACTTCCCGCCGTACTCCGTCGGTGAGACCGGCCGCGTGGGTGCCCCCAAGCGCCGCGAGATCGGCCACGGCGCGCTCGCCGAGCGCGCCATCGTGCCGGTACTGCCGACCCGCGAGGAGTTCCCCTACGCGATCCGCCAGGTCTCCGAGGCGCTGGGCTCCAACGGCTCGACGTCCATGGGCTCGGTCTGCGCCTCGACCATGTCGCTGCTGAACGCCGGTGTGCCCCTCAAGGCCCCGGTCGCCGGTATCGCCATGGGCCTGATCTCCCAGGAGATCGACGGACAGACCCACTACGTCGCGCTCACCGACATCCTCGGTGCGGAGGACGCCTTCGGCGACATGGACTTCAAGGTCGCCGGCACCAAGCAGTTCGTGACCGCGCTGCAGCTCGACACCAAGCTCGACGGCATCCCCGCCTCGGTCCTGGCCGCCGCGCTGAAGCAGGCCCGGGACGCGCGTCTGCACATCCTGGACGTCATGAACGAGGCCATCGACGTCCCGGACGAGATGTCCCCGAACGCCCCGCGGATCATCACCGTCAAGATCCCGGTGGACAAGATCGGTGAGGTCATCGGCCCCAAGGGCAAGATGATCAACCAGATCCAGGAGGACACCGGCGCCGACATCACGATCGAGGACGACGGCACCATCTACATCGGTGCCGCCGACGGCCCGGCCGCCGAGGCCGCCCGCGCCACGATCAACGGCATCGCCAACCCGACCATGCCGGAGGTCGGCGAGCGCTACCTGGGCACGGTCGTCAAGACCACCACCTTCGGTGCGTTCGTCTCCCTGCTCCCGGGCAAGGACGGCCTGCTGCACATCTCGCAGATCCGCAAGCTCGCCGGTGGCAAGCGCGTGGAGAACGTCGAGGACGTGCTCGCGGTGGGCGCCAAGGTCCAGGTCGAGATCGCCGAGATCGACCAGCGCGGCAAGCTCTCCCTGATCCCCGTGATCGAGGAAGAGGACACCGACAAGGGTGCGAAGGACGACACGAAGGACGACACCGACAAGTGACGTCTCGTACGCACGCGACGACGGCCCGCACCTCTTCGGAGGGGCGGGCCGTCGCCCGTACCCAAACGCTTCTCAAGGGCACCGCGGGCGCCGGCACGGTCCGCCGGACCACCCTCCCCGGCGGCCTGCGCGTCGTCACCGAGACGCTGCCGTCGGTCCGCTCCGTCACCTTCGGGATCTGGGCGCACGTCGGCTCCCGTGACGAGACCCCCGCCCTCAACGGCGCCACGCACTATCTGGAGCATCTGCTCTTCAAGGGCACCGAGCGGCGCAGCGCGCTGGACATCTCCGCCGCCATCGACGCGGTCGGCGGCGAGATGAACGCCTTCACCGCGAAGGAGTACACCTGCTACTACGCGCGGGTGCTGGACACCGATCTGCCGCTCGCGATCGACGTGGTGTGCGACATGCTCACCGGCTCGCTGGTCGAGGCCGAGGACGTGGACGCCGAGCGCGGGGTCATCCTCGAAGAGATCGCGATGACCGAGGACGACCCGGGCGACTGCGTGCACGACCTGTTCGCGCACACCATGCTCGGCGACACCCCGCTCGGCCGCCCGGTACTGGGCACCGTCGACACCGTCAATGCCCTGACCCCCGAGCGCATCCGCCGCTTCTACAAGAAGCACTACGACCCCACGCACCTCGTCGTCACGGCCGCCGGCAATGTCGACCACGCCAAGGTCGTCCGCCAGGTCCGCCGCGCGTTCGAGCAGGCCGGGGCCCTGGGCCGGACGGATGCCGTCCCCGTCGCGCCGCGCTCCGGCACCCGCGCCCTCCGCAGCACCGGCCGCGTCGACCTGCTCAACCGCAAGACCGAGCAGGCCCATGTGGTCCTCGGAATGCCCGGCATGGCGCGCACCGACGACCGGCGCTGGGCGATGGGCGTGCTGAACACCGCCCTGGGCGGCGGGATGAGCTCCCGCCTCTTCCAGGAGGTCCGCGAGAAGCGCGGACTGGCCTACAGCGTGTACTCCTACACCTCCGGCTTCGCCGACTGCGGGCTGTTCGGCGTCTACGCCGGCTGCCGCCCCAACCAGGTGCACGACGTCCTCAAGATCTGCCGCGACGAACTCGACCAGGTGGCGTCCCAGGGCCTCACCGACGACGAGATCCGCCGCGCGATCGGCCAGCTGCGCGGATCCACGGTCCTCGGCCTGGAGGACACGGGTGCGCTGATGCACCGCCTCGGCAAGAGTGAGCTGTGCTGGGGAGAGCAGATGTCGGTCGACGAGATGCTCGCCCGGATAGCGGCCGTCACCCCGGACGAGGTGCGCGAGGTGGCCCGCGATGTACTGGGCGCACGGCCTTCGCTGTCCGTCATCGGCGCCCTGAAGGACCGGCAGGCGGCCCGGCTGGACGACGTCGTCGCGTAGGCCCCGCTGCGATACCACCAAGAGAGAGACGGGAAACGATGAGCAAGCTGCGCGTGGCCGTACTGGGAGCTCAGGGGCGCATCGGCGCCGAGGCCGTACGGGCCGTCGAGGCCGCCGAGGACATGGAGCTGGTCGCCGGGCTCGGCCGGGGGGACAAGCTGGAGCGGCTGGTCGAGGCCGGTGCCCAGGTCGTGGTCGAGCTGACCAACCCCGGCGCGGTCATGGGCAACCTCGACTTCTGTGTGCGCCACGGCATCCATGCGGTGGTCGGGACCACCGGGTGGACCGACGAGCGCCTCGCGCAGCTGCGCACCTCGCTGGCCGCCGCCCCGTCGGCGGGCGTGCTGATCGCCCCGAACTTCTCCATCGGCGCGGTGCTGACCATGCGGTTCGCCCAGCAGGCGGCCCGCTTCTTCGAGTCGGCCGAGGTCGTCGAGCTGCACCACCCGAAGAAGGCGGACGCCCCCTCCGGCACCGCGGCCCGCACCGCCCAGCTGATCGCCGCGGCACGGCAGGAGGCCGGCTGCGCCCCGCAGCCGGACGCCACCAGCACCGCGCTGGACGGCGCCCGCGGCGCGGACGTGGAAGGCATCCCGGTGCACTCCGTACGGCTGCGTGGTCTGCTGGCGCACCAGGAGGTGCTGTTCGGCGGCGAGGGCGAGACCCTCACCATCCGCCACGACTCCCTGCACCACAGCAGCTTCATGCCGGGCATCCTGCTCGGCGTGCGCCGGGTGGTGAACACCCCGGGCCTGACCGTCGGCCTGGAAAACTTCCTCGACCTGGGCTGACCGGCATGGGCGGAAAGATCACGTACTTCTTCCTCGCCACCGTGCTGGTGCTCGTCTTCGGCGTGGTGGCGCTGGAGGGCGTACTCCTCCTGCTGACCGGCGAGCCGGCGGCCATGGGCATGGGGGCGGTGGCCTTCGCGCTGCCGTGCATCGGTGCCTGGTTCCTCTGGCACAACACCCGCTTCGCCCGCGATGCCCACCGGCTGGCGCATGCGCTGGAGGCCGAGGGCGGGCTGCCGGCCGACGAGCTGAAGCGGACCCCCGGGGGCCGGATCGACCGGGACGCAGCCGACGCGGTCTTCGCCCGGCGGCAGGCCGAGACGGAGGAGGCGCCGGGCGACTGGCGTACGTGGTTCCGGCTCGCGGTCGCGTACCACGACGCCCGGGACACCCCGCGCGCCCGCAAGGCGATGCAGCGGGCGATCGCCCTGCACGACGGGGACGGGAAGGCCGTGCGCACCGCCACCTGAGACCCATCGGGCCGGTCATGGGCGGGAGCGACGCCGGGCCGGTGGGGTCCGGGCGGCGACCGCCCGGGGCCCCTGGCCGGGGTGGTACCCGGTACCCGGCATCCGGTACCGCCGGCACCCCGGGCCTCAGGCGCGGGACTCAGCCGCGGTGCTCCGCCGCCCACGCCTCCAGCACATCCGCGGCCCGCTCGAAGGCCTCCGGGCGGGACAGGAAATCCCCGTTGTGGTCGGTGATCAGCGCCCGCAGCGGGGCACCTTGGGTGCGCTCGACGATCAGCGCCTGGCCCTGCACCGTCCGGGGCAGCCCCAGCCAGCGCACCGGCTGCTGGCGGGTACGCACCGAGGCGACGGCGCTCCACGGCTCGGTCGCCGTCCGCAGGAGGTTCACCTGCCGCAGACCGTGTGCGCTGACCCAGATACCGACCCGCAGCAGCCGGAGCGCAAAGGCGATCATCAGCGCCCCCACCAGGACACAGACCGCGGCTCCGGGGAGCGAGCCGGCCATCGCGATGATCATCGCGGAGAGCAGTACGAACGACGCGAGCAGCAAAAACACCGCCGCCGTCCCCACCCGCCACGGTCCGGGGCGGTAGGGACGGCGCCAGTGGTCGGGCTCGTCATGCGGCAGCGCGGCGTACTCCGCGGCACGGGTGTCGAGCTCGCGGTCGGCCGTCAGAAAGGGCAGGGGCACGGCTGAACCTCACTCATGGGCACGCTGACGGAAGCTGTGACCGGTGAGGCTATCGGGACCGGCGGAGCGGAACCACTTGCGGCACACTCCGCCGGCCCGATCAGCGATGCGCCTCGGACTGATGCACCCGGCTCGACGTGGAACTGTCCTGCTGCAGTGCGGGAACGCCGAACAGCAGGGCGCCGGCCAGGCCGCCCACGACTATCAGCGCGGTGAGAGACTGGCCGAGCAGCTGCGCACGGGAGGCGCGCTGACGCGGCGGGGGAGTGACATTGCTGCGGAACCGGTCTGCCTCGGCAACAAAGGCGAACGGGACGGGCTCTCGCCGGCGGAACATGAGCGGGCTCTCCTAGGAACCTCGAAGTGGGCACTGTCACAGGGTTAGACGTCTGTGCGGTCCGATTGGTGCCCGTTTCCAGGGACTTCTGTGAAAAATATCAACTGCCGCTCCGAGCGCTGCTATAGAGCGTCCCTTTTGCGGCTAACGCGGCATCATGCGGCATTTTCTGGGCTGTCGGTGGCGGGCCGTACTCTGGTCGCGCACGAGGATCGATTGGAAGGAACCGCCGGTGTCCCAGACCCCCGCCGAGAGCACTGAGAGCCCCGACAGTGCAGCCGTCAGCTTCCGGAGCGAGGTGACGGTCGAGCTGGTCAAGCACAGCGCCGCGGACAGCGACGTGCTGTGGGCGGCCCGCGTCTCCACGGCCGGCGAGCAGTCCCTGGAGGAGCTCCACAAGGACCCCGAGCGCTCCAAAGGCTTGATCAACTACCTCATGCGGGACCGGCACGGCAGCCCGTTCGAGCACAACTCCATGACGTTCTTCATCAGCGCCCCGATCTTCGTCTTCCGCGAGTTCATGCGCCACCGCGTCGGCTGGTCGTACAACGAGGAGTCCGGCCGCTACCGGCAGCTGGAGCCGGTCTTCTACGTCCCCGGTCAGTCCCGCAAGCTCGTCCAGCAGGGCCGCCCCGGCAAGTACGAATTCGTCGAGGGCACCCCGGCGCAGCACGACCTGACCGGCCGCGTCATGGAGGACTCCTACCGCCGGGCGTACGACGCGTACCAGGAGATGCTGGCCGCCGGCGTCGCCCGCGAGGTCGCCCGCGCGGTCCTCCCCGTCGGCCTCTTCTCCTCCATGTACGCGACCTGCAACGCACGCTCCCTGATGCACTTCCTCGGCCTGCGGACCCAGCACGAGCAGGCGAAGGTGCCCTCCTTCCCGCAGCGGGAGATCGAAATGGTCGGCGAGCAGATGGAGGCCCACTGGGCCACGCTCATGCCGCTCACGTACGGCGCATTCAATGCGAACGGCCGGATCGCTCCGTAAGGCCCAGGCCGGAGGCCGGATGCCGGGGCCCACAGGACAGCGGGGCAAGGTGTCCGGATTGCGGCATTTTGTGAAGTTCATCTACGCTGAACAGACGGACCCGGCACTGCTTGAACCCCCGAGCAGGCAGTGCCGGTGTCCACATCCCTGCTCCCCAGAGGCGCATCCTGTGGGGAGCTACGAGTAGCGTGGGACCCATGGCTCCGACTTCCACACCGCAGACCCCCTTCGGGCGGGTGCTGACCGCCATGGTCACGCCTTTCACGGCGGATGGCGCTCTCGATCTCGACGGCGCACAGCGACTGGCTGCCCACCTGGTGGACGCCGGTAACGACGGCCTCGTCGTCAACGGCACCACCGGAGAGTCCCCGACCACCCGCGATGCGGAGAAAGCCCAGCTGGTCCGCGCGGTGGTCGATGCGGTCGGCGATCGCGCCTTTGTCGTCGCCGGAGCCGGCACCAACGACACCCGCCACAGCCTGGAGCTGGCCCGCGCCGCGCAGGACGCCGGAGCCCACGGCCTGCTCGCGGTGACGCCCTACTACAGCAAGCCCCCGCAGGAGGGCCTGCTGAGGCACTTCACCGCCATCGCGGACGCCACGGACCTGCCGGTCATGCTCTACGACATCCCCGGCCGCAGCGGTGTCCCGATCAACACCGAGACCATGGTCCGGCTCGCCGAGCACCCCCGGATCGTCGCCAACAAGGACGCCAAGGGCGACCTCGGCCGCGCCAGCTGGGCCATCGCCCGCTCCGGCCTCGCCTGGTACAGCGGCGACGACATGCTCAACCTCCCGCTGCTCTCGGTCGGCGCCGTCGGCTTCGTCTCCGTGGTCGGCCATGTCGTCACCCCCGAGCTGCGTGCCCTCCTGGACGCCCACCTCACCGGTGACGTCACCAAGGCCACCGAGATCCACCAGAAGCTGCTGCCCGTCTTCACCGGCATGTTCCGCACCCAGGGCGTGATCACCACCAAGGCGGCGCTGGGCCTGCAGGGCCTGCCCGGCGGCCCGCTGCGCCTGCCGCTCGTGGAGCTCTCCCCCGAGGAGACCGAGCAGCTCACGCGCGATCTCGCCGCCGGCGGGGTACAGCTCTGACACAGACTTCACAACTGAATACGGACCAACAACCGCCTTATAGCAAGTGCACGAATGTCATGCGCGCCACGTGCCTCGACGGCAGCGTGGCGCGTGTGGTGAGGAGAGTCTTTTGAGTCATCCGCATCCTGAGCTCGGCGCCCCGCCCAAGCTTCCCAAGGGCGGCCTGCGCGTCACCCCCCTCGGCGGCCTCGGCGAGATCGGCCGCAACATGACGGTCTTCGAATACGGCGGCCGGCTGCTGATCGTCGACTGCGGAGTGCTCTTCCCCGAGGAGGAGCAGCCCGGAATCGACCTGATCCTGCCGGACTTCACGTCCATCAGGGACCGCCTCGACGACATCGACGGCATCGTGCTCACGCACGGCCACGAGGACCACATCGGTGGTGTCCCCTACCTCCTGCGGGAGAAGCCGGACATCCCCCTGATCGGCTCGAAGCTGACCCTCGCCCTGATCGAGGCCAAGCTTCAGGAGCACCGCATCCGCCCCTACACCCTTGAGGTGAAGGAAGGACACACCGAGCGGATCGGCTCCTTCGACTGCGAATTCGTCGCGGTCAACCACTCCATCCCCGACGCCCTGGCCGTCGCGATCCGCACCCCCGCGGGCATGGTCGTGCACACCGGCGACTTCAAGATGGACCAGCTGCCGCTGGACCGCCGCCTGACCGACCTCCCCGCCTTCGCGCGGCTCGGCGAGGAGGGCATCGACCTGCTCCTCTCCGACTCCACGAACGCCGAGGTCCCGGGCTTCGTCCCGCCCGAGCGGGACATCTCCAATGTGCTGCGCACGGTCTTCGCGAACGCCCAGAAGCGCATCATCGTCGCCAGCTTCGCCAGCCATGTGCACCGCATCCAGCAGATCCTCGACGCGGCACACGAGTACGGCCGCCGGGTCGCCTTCGTCGGCCGCTCGATGGTCCGCAACATGGGCATCGCCCGGGAACTCGGCTACCTGAAGGTCCCCGCCGGCCTGGTCGTCGACGTCAAGACCCTCGACGACCTCCCCGACGACGAGGTCGTGCTGGTCTGCACGGGTTCCCAGGGCGAGCCGATGGCCGCCCTCTCCCGGATGGCCAACCGCGACCACCAGATCCGGATCGTCCAGGGCGACACCGTGATCCTGGCGTCCTCCCTCATCCCCGGCAACGAGAACGCGGTCTACCGCGTGATCAACGGCCTCACCAGGTGGGGTGCTGACGTGGTCCACAAGGGCAACGCCAAGGTCCACGTCTCGGGCCATGCCTCGGCCGGCGAGCTGCTGTACTTCTACAACATCTGCAAGCCGAAGAACCTCATGCCGGTGCACGGCGAATGGCGCCATCTACGCGCCAACGCCGAGCTCGGTGCGCTGACCGGCGTACCGAAGGACCGGATCGTCATCGCCGAGGACGGCGTCGTGGTCGACCTGGTCGACGGCGTCGCCAAGATCACCGGCAAGGTCCAGGCGGGCTATGTCTACGTCGACGGCCTCTCGGTCGGCGATGTCACCGAAACCCATCTGAAGGACCGCCGCATCCTCGGCGACGAGGGCATCATCTCGGTCTTCGTGGTGGTCGACAGCAGCACCGGCAAGATCGTCGGTGGCCCGCATCTGCAGGCCCGCGGTTCGGGCATCGACGACGCGACCTTCGCGGCCGTGATCCCCAAGATCGACGACGCCTTGGCGAAGGCGGCCCAGGACGGCATCGCGGAGCCCCATCAGCTCCAGCAGCTGGTCCGCCGCTCGGTCGGCAAGTGGGTATCGGACAACTACCGCCGCCGCCCGATGATCCTCCCCGTGGTCGTCGAGGTCTGACGGGCAGGTTCGTACAAACGTGCCCAAGTGGGAGCGGGGCGCCTGGATTTGCATCCAGGCGCCCCGCTCCAGTACGTTTACGGCTCCACCTGAACGGGAAGCGCCGCACGCCTCTGCGTACGGAGCACCGCAACGCCGGGTGGAATTCCGGCCCAGAGCAATCTGATAAAGTCGGATCAGCCGAAAGGCAAACCCCCTCCGACGGGAAATCGGACCGAATTCGAACCGGAAACGGTACGAAAATGATTCTGGTAGAGTCGGAAACGCGAAGAAGCCGAAAGGCGGAAACGCACCGGCGAAATCGGGCCCGCAAGGATCTGATAGAGTCGGAAACGCAAGACCGAAGGGAAGCGCCCGGAGCTCCTGGTGAAACAGGAACAAAGGAAGCGTCCGTTCCTTGAGAACTCAACAGCGTGCCAAAAGTCAACGCCAGATATGTTGATACCCCGTCCACC
>NZ_SDIG01000083.1:0-27201 GCF_004122755.1 Streptomyces sp. TM32 | reverse complement strand
CACCTGGCCCGCCCCTGTCCCTCTTCCTGCCCTTGCCCCTCTTCCCGCCTTTGTCCCTCTTCCCGTCCATGCCCCTGCTCCCCTCCGGGTTCCGTGTTCACGTGGACTTCTCCTCCTGCCGGCGCCGCACATGCGGCAGATCGTCGTCCAGCCAAAAGGCGCTCTCCTGCGGGTCCTGCGAGTCCGTCACGACCAGGATTTCCTCGAACTTCGCGCCCGTACCCCGGAACCCGAGGTGGGGTTCGACCGCCCACAGCCCCGGCGCCGGCGGGTGGTCGGAGAAGGTGTACGGGCTCCACAGCGGGGACCAGCCGGCACGGTGGCCGCGCAGTGCATCGGAGGCGAGCCCCTTGAGGGAGTGGATGCCGAACCCGAAGAGGGTGGGCGACCAGCGGCGCTGCGCGACCCGATGGATCTTGTGCGCGATCACCCCGAAGGGGTAGGCGCGGTGGCGGTTGGCGTTGCCCTGCCGCACCATCAGCCGGTCGACGTCCTCGTAGATCTCCCGCAGCGACCGCCGCTCGCGCACCTCGCGCAGGATCAGCTCCCGATGTGCTCCGAGGTCGGCGAGCAGTCGGTCGTGCACGGGGTTGAGGCCCAGACAGCCCGAGTAGCCGATATCGGCGGTGAATCCCCGGTGGACCGGTGCCATATCGAGGATGAAGGGCATCCCGGGCTCCAGCGCACGGTTGGTGGGGAAGAACTGCATCGGCACGCGGAAATTGACGAAGGCGGTGCGGTCACCGAACCACGCGAACGGCAGATGGAACCAGTCCCGTACGCCGCGCTCGCGCAGCCACTCGCGCTGCATCCGCGCCGCCGTCCGCTCCGTGACCCCGGGCCTGAGCTGTGCGGCCACCGCCTCCGCGCAGGCATAGGCGAGCCGCTGGACCTCTCTGAACCCCCTTAGCCCGGCGCTGAGTTCGCCGGATCCTGGTGAGGTCGCTGTGGTGACTGAGCCCATCGCCAACCGTCCCGTCCCTGAGCAGTGCATCGCGGTACGTGCTCGTAACTTGACACCGATGAATGTGACAATGACCGGCGGCTGCGTCAAGAGGGCACCGGGCGCGCGGGCGCCGGCCCCCTCCGCAGGGGCAGCTCACGGACCGCGCCCCCCGACGCAGACCGTGCCCCCGACGCAGACCGCGCCTCCCGACGCAGGGGCAGCTCACAGACCGTGCCCCTGACGCCGGGGCAGCTCACAGAACGAGACCCCTACGGGCACGTAATACCGCAGGGGGAGGAACATCCCATCGTCTGGGTTGACGACCGGTGTGGCGGGCGCCACTACCGTCGATGACGTGACTGTGATCGTGACCGAAAGCCTGAGCAAGCGGTTCCCGCGGGTGACCGCCTTGGACCGGCTCTCCGTTGACATCGCCCCCGGCGTAACGGGCCTGGTGGGTGCCAACGGCGCCGGCAAGTCCACCCTGATCAAGATCCTTCTGGGACTCGCCCCGGCCACCGAAGGGAGTGCGCATGTCCTCGGCCTGGACGTGACCAAGGACGGCGGCACCATCCGTGAGCGGGTCGGCTATATGCCCGAGCACGACTGCCTGCCGCCGGACGTCTCGGCCACCGAATTCGTCGTGCACATGGCCCGGATGTCGGGCCTGCCGCCGACCGCCGCCCGCGAGCGCACTGCGGACACCCTGCGCCACGTCGGCCTCTACGAGGAGCGTTACCGCCCCATCGGCGGCTATTCGACGGGCATGAAGCAGCGGGTGAAGCTGGCCCAGGCCCTGGTCCACGACCCGCAGCTGGTGTTCCTCGACGAGCCCACCAACGGCCTCGACCCGGCAGGGCGGGACGAGATGCTCGGTCTGATCCAGCGCGTCCACCGCGACTTCGGGATCTCCGTCCTGGTGACCTCCCACCTCCTCGGCGAGCTGGAGCGCACCTGTGACCATGTCGTCGTCATCGACGGCGGCAAACTGCTGCGTTCCTCCTCGACCGATGAGTTCACGCAGGTCACGGCCTCGCTGGCGATCGAGGTCACGGACACCGACGCCCATCCGGACGGCACCGGAGCACTGCGCGCCGCCCTGGAAGGAGCCGGCGTCACGGTGTCCACCGCCGGCGGAGGCTCCGAGAGCCTCGCGTCCTCCGGTCACCTCCTGTACGTCGAGGCCGCCGGCGAGGAGACCTACGACCTGGTGCGGGACACCGTCGCCGGGCTCGGGCTCGGCCTGGTCCGGGGCCGGGGCCAGTGCCGGGATCGCGGGGGCGCGGGAGCGCTGGGTGCGGACCGGCGGTATCGAGCTGTGCGTCGCGGAGCTGGGGGATCCGGAACGACCGACGGTGCTGCTGGTGCACGGCTATCCCGACAGCAAGGAGGTGTGGTCCGAGGTCGCCCGCGGCCTGGCCCGCCGCTTCCATGTGGTGCTCTACGACGTCCGGGGCTGCGGCCGGTCCACCGCCCCGCGGCCGCTGCGGGGCGGCTTCACCCTGGAGAAGCTGACGGACGATTTCTTGGCCGTCGCCGACGCCGTCAGCCCCGGCCGCCCGGTCCATCTCGTCGGCCATGACTGGGGCTCCGTACAGGCCTGGGAGTTCGCCACCGTGCGGCGTACGGAGGGCCGGATCGCCTCCTTCACCTCCCTGTCGGGCCCGTCCCTGGACCACTTCGGCCACTGGATCAAGAAGCGGATGACGCGCCCCACCCCCCGCCGCGCCGCCCAGCTGCTCCAGCAGAGCGCCAAGTCCTGGTACGTCGGCGTGCTGCACACCCCCGTGCTGCCCGAGCTGGCGTGGAAGGGCCCGCTCGGCAAGCAGTGGCCGCGGATTCTGGAGCGGATGGAGAAGGTGCCGGGCGGGGCCTACCCCACCGCCTCGCTGCCGAGGGATGCGGCGCACGGTGCCTGGCTCTACCGCGACAATGTGCTCCCCCGGCTCCGCCGCCCGCGCGGCGACGCCTATGCGCACTGCCCGGTCCAGCTGATCACCCCCACCGGCGACGCCTTCCTCTCCGAGCGGCTCTATGACGACCTGGAGGAGTGGGCGCCCCAGTTGGTGCGCCGCACCCTCCCGGCCAAGCACTGGGTCCCGCGCACCCGCCCCGACCAACTCATCTCCTGGATCGGTGAGTTCGTCACCGCCAAGGAGGAGGGGGATCCGGCGAAGCGGGTCGTGGCGTCCGGCCCGCACGCCGACCGATTCGGCGGGCAGCTGGTGCTGGTGACCGGCGCGGCCAGCGGCATCGGCCGGGCGACGGCGTTCGCCTTCGCGGAGGCCGGCGCGCGGATCATCGCCGTCGACCGGGACGCCGAGGGCGCGGCACGGACCGCGGACATGTCCCGGCTGATCGGCGCACCCCAGGCCTGGGCGGAGGTGGTCGATGTCGCGGACGGGACGGCGATGGAGAAGCTGGCCGACCGGGTCGACGCGGAGTACGGCACCGTCGACGTGCTGGTCAACAACGCCGGCATCGGGCTGGCCGGTTCCTTTTTCCAGACCACCACCGAGGACTGGAAGAAGGTCCTTGACGTCAACCTCTGGGGGGTCATCCACGGTTGCCGGATCTTCGGCAGGCGGATGGCGGATCGCGGACAGGGCGGCCATATCGTCAACACGGCCTCGGCCGCCGCCTTCCTGCCGTCGAAGCTGCTGCCCGCCTACAGCACTTCCAAGGCGGCCGTCCTGATGCTCAGCGAGTGTCTGCGCGCCGAACTGGCGGGCCAGGGAATCGGCGTCACCGCCATCTGCCCCGGGCTGGTCGACACCGCCATCACGAACACCGCCCGCTTCACCGGAGTCCCGGCCGAGGAGGAGAAGCGCCGCCAGGAATCGGCCGCGCGGAGGTACCGGAGGCGCAACTACCCGCCGGAGAAGGTCGCCGACGCCATCCTGCGTGCGGTGGTCCACAACCAGGCGGTGGTGCCGGTCACCCCCGAAGCACGCGGCGCCCGCCTGCTGTCCCGCTTCGCCCCGCGCCTGCTGCGCGCCTTCGCCCGCTACGAACCCCGGCTGTAGTGCCCTACGAACCCCGGTAACCCCGGATGTGGCGCGGGCGCCCGTCGGGTGTCCACCGCATACAGACGTCCTTCGTGTGTCCGACGCGCACGGGCCCCCGTCGGGTGTCCGCCGCGCACGGGCCCCCGTCGGGTGTCCGCCGCGCACGGGCCCCCGTCGGGTGTCCGCCGCGCACGGCACTTCTCCCGGGCCGCCGGTGCAGCTTCTGCCCGGTCCGGGGCCCCGGGCGCCCGCCCGTGAACCAGAGAACTGCGCACCTCAGGAGCCGCGCATGAGCACCCCGCACCTCCCCTCGCACCCCCAGGAGCCCCACCCGATCGCGCCGCGCCGGGTCTCGTTCGACTGGCATGCCACGCCGCTGCTGTGGATACCGGACGAGCCCACCGCCACCCACGTCATCAATGTGCTGCATCTGCTGCTACCGGCGGGCGAACGATGGTTCGTCAAGGTCTTCAAGGAAGCCCTGCCGCTGGTCCGGGACGAGCAACTGCGCACGGACGTCAAGGGCTTCATGGGCCAGGAGGCCACCCACAGCGTTCAGCACTCCACCGTGCTCGACCACCTGGCCCACCAGGGCCTGGACACCGCTCCCTACACCCGGCGCGTCGACTTCCTCTTCGCCCGCCTCCTGGGCGAGCAGCCGCCCTTCGGCCTCCCGCTCACCGGCCAGGAGTGGCTGCGCTTCCGGCTCTCCCTCATCGCCGCCATCGAGCAGTTCACCGCGGTGCTCGGCGACTGGGTGCTGGATGCCGAGGGCCTCGACCGTGCCGGCCCCGACCCGGTCATGCTCGATCTGCTGCGCTGGCACGGTGCCGAGGAGGTCGAGCACCGCGCGGTCGCCTTCGACATGTACCAGCACACCGGTGGCCCGGACCCCGCCCGTTATCTCCGCCGGGCCCTGGGCATGGCCGTGACCGCCCCCGTGCTGCTCTACCTCTGGGGCTGGGGCGCGGCCTACCTCCTGCGGCACGACCCACAGCTCGCCGCCCGCTCCCGCTACTCCCTGCGCGCGCACAACCAGGCCGTCCGCAAAGGGCTGCTGCCCACCTGGCGTGAGCTGGGAGCGGCGATACCGCGGTATCTGCGGCGGTCGTACCATCCCTCGCAGGAAGGGTCGCTGCGCACGGCCGTCGCCTATCTGGCGTCCTCCCCGGCCGCGCGGGCCGCGGCGGGTGCGGTGGGCCGAGCGGCCCTCTCGTAGCGCGCGGCCATGGTGTGAGGAGCAACCGCATTGACCGAGCAGCCGCAGCCGGCCGAATACCGCATCGAGGACCTGGCTCACCTCAGCGGCGCCACGGTCCGCACCATCCGCGCCTATCAGGACCGCGGGCTGCTCCCCCGCCCGGAACGCCGGGGCCGGGCCAATGTCTACGGCGAGGCTCATCTGACCCGGCTGCGCCAGATCGCCGGTCTGCTCGACCGCGGCTACACCCTGGCCAGCATCAAGGAACTCCTCCAGGCCTGGGACGCGGGCCTCGACCTCGGCGGGGTCCTGGGCTTGGTCGCCGAGATCGACGGGCCGTGGACCGACGAGGAGCCCTCCCGCCTCTCCCGCACCGAACTGGACGCCGCCTTCGGGGGAACGTCCGACGAGACGGCGATCGCCGAGGCGGTCGAACTGGGCGTCCTGGAACGGGTCCCCGGCCGGGACGACGAGTTCCTCGTCCCCAGCCCGCAGGAACTCGCCGTCGCCGCCGAACTGCACTCCGCCGGCGTCCCGCTCCGGGCGATCTCCGGCCATCTGCGGGAGGTGCGCGGCCAGGTCGAGCACATCGCCGCCCGCTTCCTGGACTTCACCGCCGAGCACGTCTTCCAGCCGTTCCTGGACCATCCGCCCACCGGGGCCGAGGCAGCGGAGGCCGCCGCCCTCGTACGCCGGATGCGCCCCCTGGCCCAGCAAACCATCGACGCCGAACTCGCCCGCGCCATGCGCACCCTGGCCACCCGGTACTTGCGCCACCACCTCAGCGACGCACGGCCCGCGGAGACACGAAGGCCGACCGACGTGGTGGCCGGGGCGGCCAGGGCTGCCGAGACGGCAGCACCCACCGGGACGGCAGCACCCACCGGGACGGCAGCAGGTGCGGGCGCCGGGTCGGCCGCACGGGCTGAGACCGCAGCAGGCGCGGCGGCCGGTGCAGCAGCCGGTGCCGGGAACGCCGCGGTGTCCGCCGAGCAGGCATACGCCGGGAGCCGGGGCCTCGGGAGTGTCCCCGGGCCCCGGGGCGCCGTCGAGCCGCCGGCAGCCGCCGGGGCGGTCTCGGCCCCCCGTCCCGAGACCGCCCCGGCAGTGTGCGAGGAGGTGCTGCTCCCCGCCGACGCCGTACGGGCCGTACGGGATCTGGTGGGCCCGGAGAACGCAGCCGCCTTCATCGCCGCTGCCGCGCGGCGGGAGGTCCAGGCCCGCACGATGGACGCCCTGGCGGCGGGCGGAAGCAGTCCCGCACCGGAAGACGCGGAGGCCGGTACGGCTGGCGGCTGACGGCTGGGGGGACGAGCCGTCCGCCGAGGAGGACGACCGGGGCCACCCGCACGGGAGGCTCTGACCCCCGCCCGCAACAGGCCCCCGGCCGCGCTCCCGTACCGCCCGCAGCCCGCAGCCCGCAGCCCGCCCAGGCCGTCGTATCCCTGTTGAGTTGTCAAGGTTCAGGCTGGGGCGGGGGCCACCCGCACCTCAGTTACGTCAACTGGCAGGATCCGGAAGCCAGTTGCCGTGGAATCCGTAGGGCACCCGCTGGGGGAGATGGACCGTGGCGACCGGGTCGGCGGATATGTCCTCCGTGTCGAGTACGACGAGATCGCTGGTATCGGTGGACGCGTCGTAGACATAGGTCATCAGCCAGCCGGGCCCTCCCGGGCGGTCATCGGCCGGGGCGAAGACCGCCTCACACGGAGTGCGCCCCGGAGCGAAGTCGTGCCGGACGACCGCACCCGTCTGCAGGTCGTAGCGGAGCAGTGCGCCGGGTATCGGACCGCTGCCCGGCAGCTCTGCGGTGGTGGCATGGCCGAAGCGGGCCGCTCGCCCGGCGAGGCGGTCGTCCACCCTGGGGAACTCGCAGAAGTGATCGTCGAGTTGTTCCTCGGCGACGGTGCCGGTGGCGAGATCGATCGTCCAGCGCCAGAGATGGGCCGGGCTCACGCCGCCGAATTCGGCGTAGCGGGCGACATGGAGAACGATGCGCTGGTCGCCCTCGTCATGAGCGTTCAGGGCATGGAAGACATAGCAGGGGTCGATGGCCAGCCAGCGGACCTCACCATGGGGATCGTCGCGACGCAGCACACCGAGCCGGGCGCCGTACCCCGGGTCCCAGCGGTACGGCATGCCGGGGTGGCTGCGGTCGAAGACCACCGGGAGGTCCATGAAGACGACATGGCTCGCGGTGAGATGGAAGTCGTGCATCATCGTCGGCCCCGGAACATCGATGGGACGGCTGAGCACCAACTCCCCCGAGGCATCGGCACGGTGGTAGGTGAGATAGGGCGGGGTGGAGCCGCCGTATCCGAAGAAGTGCAGCTCACCGGTCACCGGACAGGTCTTGGGGTGGGCGGTCATGGCGGTCGTGAGCCGGCCCCCGAAGTCATAGGCACCGACAGTCTCCAGCTCATGGCCGGGGCGGCAGTCGATCTCGTAGGGGAACGCCGACTCGACCAGGGCAAGGGTGCGTCCGGCATGGCGGACGACATGGGTGTTGGCCACGCCCGCCGCCAGATTCCGGCGGCCCTGCGCGTCCACCGCCCGCGCGCCCTCGGTGAGGGCTGAGGTGCGCACCCAGCGGTTGCGGTAGGAGACGGCTCGGCCGCCCTCCAGACGCAGGCCGTGGACCATGCCATCGCCGAAGAACCAGTGCGGGGTGGCGGCGTCCCGCGGGTTGGGGCCGTTGCGCAGGAACCAGCCGGTGAGCTCGGGTGGGATCGTGCCCGTGACCGGGAGGTCGTAGGCCGTCAGCTCATCCGTCACCGGGGCGAAGTTGCCGGCCATGTGCGGTGCGGGAGCATCGGATGCGGATGCGGTGGTCGGGGATGTGGTGGTCATGAGGCCAGGCCTCCTTGGATGTCGGCCCGCGTACCGGACTCCTGCATGAAGCGGGCCCGGGCCCGTTCCGGATAGGCGGCGGTGAAGCGGGCGGGAAGGATGAATCCGGCGATCTGGATAAGGATCGAGAAGGCCACGCTCCACCCAAGGGAGGAGACGACGGTCTGGGCGATCGCGGTGAGAGTGAAGGACAGCGCCCAGGCGGTGGTGAGCACGACGTTGATACGGCGGAACAGCGGGGTGTCCCAGACCTCCCGCGAGGCCATCCGGCGCGCGAACCCCAGAGTGAAGGGCCGCCGCACGGCGATCGACACCCAGGCGATCAGCGCCAGCCAGCCCATCGAGAGGGCGCTGCCGTAGTTCTTGAGAGCGCTGTCGGGCTGGAGGAAGGCCAGCGTTCCGAGGGCCGCGAAGAACACGAGCGTGCCGTACTCCAGCAATCGGTAGTCGAGCGAGAGGCCCGCCGCACGGTCGGTGAGGAGCAGCACGACGGCTGACACCAGAGCCGCGAGCCCACCCCACTGCCAGCCGGCCGAGGACACCCCCGCGAAGACCAGCCAAGGAATGAAGCTCCGCAGATAGTTCATGTTTCCCCCTCGTCACCCGCTCCCGCCGGCGCTCGACGCACCGACGAGCCGCCGCCGCGCGGCACATTCCAAGCTCGACATGTCGAACATAGAAGCTCCACCTTTGACATGTCAACAGTGGAAGGTAAAGTCAGGACCATGAGCCTGAAACATGCCGTGCTGGGCCTGCTGGCCGAATCCCCGGCGAGCGGCTACGACCTGATGAAGCTGTTCAACGTGTCGCTGTCGAATGTCTGGCCGGCCACACAGAGTCAGGTGTACGGCGAGCTCACCAAGCTCACGACCGCCGGTCTTGTCGAGGTCGCCGCCCACGGTCCCCGCGGACGCAAGGAGTACGCGATCACCGATGACGGCCTGGCGGAGCTGCGCCGATGGCTCATCGAGGTCGAGCCCACGGGGCAGCAGCGCCATGACGGCCTGCTGCGCATCTTCTTCCTCGGCATCGTCACGCCGCTGGAGGCGCAGACGTACCTGCTGCATCAGGCCGAGCGCGCCGCGCGCACCCGCGCCGATCTGGAGCACCTGGAAGAGACCGCCCAATGGGACGAGGAAATGATTTCGGTCTACGGGCGGATCGCGCTGGAGTACGGCCTGCGGATGTCGGCGACCCAGGAGGAGTGGGCGCGATGGGCGGCCGAAGAGGTCAACAGCGCAAAGGCGAGAAAAGCGGGCGAACTTGCGCGGCGGCAGCACGAGGAAGCAGGTCCGCAGGAGGAAGGCCGGCAGCCTGATAGAGCCCGGCCCGAAGGGGACTGACCCCAGCCCGCAATTCAGATGCCGCCGGGCGCCCGGCGCGGCACCCTGGAGGCATGGACAGCCAGCGCTCCGTGCGCCTCTCGAAGTACCTGGCGAAGCATCTGCGCCATGCGCCGGAACGGATCGGCCTCACCCTCGACGCGCAAGGCTGGGTGCCCGTGGACGCGCTCATGACGGCGGCCGCTCAGCATGGATTCCGGTTCTCCCGGACGGAGTTGGAGCAGGTGGTCGCCGGCAACGACAAGCAGCGCTACGCCATCGAGGGCGACCGGATCCGGGCGAACCAGGGCCACTCCGTGCGGGTGGAGCTCGATCTGGAGCCGGCCGTACCACCCGACCGGCTCTTCCACGGCACGGTGGGCCGCCGGCTGGCCGCCATCCGGGCCGAGGGGCTGCGGCCGATGTCGCGGCATGCCGTCCATCTCTCGCCCGATCGGGAGACCGCGACCCGGGTGGGCGCGCGCCGCGGCAGGCCCGTGGTACTGACCGTCGAGGCGGCCGCGATGCACCGGGCGGGCCATGTTTTCCAGGTCAGCGCCAATGGCGTGTGGCTCACCGACCGGGTACCGGCCGCATACCTCCGCTTCCCGGGCTGAGCCCTCCTGGAGCCGGGTTCCCCGCCGCCCGGGGCCGAAGCCCACAGCCCCGCGAGCCCACAGCCCCCCATGAGCCCGCACCCCATGAGCACACCCGGTGGCCCCGCCCCACCCAGCCTCAGAGCCCCGGCGCACCCCACACCGGAAACCACCGCGACAGGTCCTGCTCGATCGTCAGATCGTCCCCCAGCATCGCCCGCACCTGCAGTTCGAGCGGATTGTCGCGCTTCTCGCCGGCGCCCTGCTTGGGGGCGAAGGGGTAGAACGTGCCTCGCTTGTAGAGGTAGACCAACGCCAGCGGCCGCTGCCGTTCATCGCGGAAGCCGAGCAGCGAACACAGCAGCTGCGGGCCGAAACCCGCCTCCTCCAGCGAGGTGTTGACCGCGTGCAGGTCATTGACCAGGCCCGCCACGTCCTCCGCCGGATGCCGCGCGAGCAGCCACGAGTAGCCGTACGCGTCCTGGGAGAACTCCACCGAGCCGTCCAGCAGGGACTGCGCGTCCTCCTGGATGCGCGAGAACGCCCCGCCCTCGACGCTCGCGAAGCACACCGACCCCAGGCCGGTGGGCTCGAATCCGGCCGCGGCCTGGAGCGTCACCGCCGCAGCCGGCAGCGCGAAGAGCTGGTCGAGATCGGGGCGTACCGGCTTGCTGCGGCCGAGGAGGGCGTCCAGAAATCCCATGCGCGAGGTACTCCTTGCTCGTTACGGGCGGCAGCGTGCGTCACGGCCGTCCCAGTTCCGTCGCGATCCGGCCCAGCTGGTCCAGCCGCTGCTCCAGCGTCGGGTGCGAGGACAGCAGCGTGCTGAAGCTCTCCTTGTTGAACGCCGGGGCGAAGTAGAAGGCGTTGAACGGCTGCGCCTTGCGCAGGTCTTCGGTCGGGATCCGCGCGATCTGGCCGGTGACCTTGGTCAGCGCGGCGGCCAGCGCCGACGGGCGGCCGGTCAGCAGCGCGGCGGCCCGGTCGGCGGACAGCTCGCGGTAACGGGACAGCAACCTGGTCAGCAGGAAGCTGATCGCGTAGACGACCACGCTGACGGCGGTGACGATGAGCACGGCGATGGCCGCGTTCTGGTCACGGTTGTTGCGGCCGACCCCGCTCCACAGGGCGGCGCGGGTGATGATCCCGGCCAGCACGCCGAGGAACGAGGCGATGGTCATCACCGCGACGTCGCGGTGCGCGACGTGCGAGAGCTCATGGGCCAGCACGCCCTCCAGCTCCTCCGGCTCCAGCCGCCGGAGCAGCCCGGTCGTGGCGCAGACCATCGAATTCTTCTGGTTGCGGCCGGTGGCGAACGCGTTGGGGACATCCGACTCCGCGATCGCGACCCGGGGCTTGGGCATATCGGCCAGCGCACACAGCCGGTCGACGGCACCGTGCAGTTCGGGCGCCTGCTCCGGCGTGACCTCACGGGCCCCCATGCTGAATGCCGCGATCCGGTCGCTGTACCAGAACTGCGCGACGAACAGGGCACCGGCGATCAGCAGCACCACCACCCAGGCGCCCTTGAGCAACACCACCAGCACGCCGACGACCACCACGTACAGCAGTCCGATGAAGAACATCGTCGTCACCATGCGTGAGGTCAGCCCGCGGTCCGGGGCGAATCGGGTCTGTGCCATGGCTCCTCCACACGCCGCATTTCGCGCAGTGCGCCGGCCCGCTCGCGCGCCGTCCCCGCACCGCGCGCCGCGTACCTCGCACTGCGCCGCTGCCCCGATTCTCCCTCTTCGCAGCTATATGCGGGGTAAAGCCCAGGCCAGAAGACCACCGGGCGCGTCGGAGCGGCCGGTCCCCGGCATGCCGAGGGGCGGGCCGCTCCCGGAGGAGCCCCGTTACCGGCCCGCCCCCAGCTGCGCCAGCCCCTCCGTAGCGATCCGCTCGAAGACCGCGGGATCGGTCTCGAAGAGCGAATCGGCGATCGGCCAGTGCAGGACCAGCTCGTCGAAGCCCAGCTCGGCATGGCGTCCGGCGAAGTCGACGAACGCGTCCACGGAGTCCAGCGGACGGTCCGGGGTGAAGCCGGTCAGCATGATCTTTTGCAGCTCGGCGAGGTCCCGCCCCTGGTCGGCGCAGGCCTTCCCGAGCCGTTCGAGCTGCCTGCGGATCGCCTCGCGCGACTCGTCGGGCGTACCGCCCCCGTTGGAGACCTTGGGATCACCCGTCGTCACCCAGGCCTGGCCGTAGCGGGCGGCCAGCTTCAGCCCGCGCGGGCCGGTGGCCGCCACCGCGAACGGCAGCCGCGGCCGCTGCACACAGCCGGGGATGTTGCGCACCTCGTGGGCGGAGTAGTGCTCGCCCCGGTAGGAGACGACGTCCTGGGTCAGCATCCGGTCCAGCAGCCCGACGAATTCGGCGAAGCGGTCGGCCCGTTCCCGCGGCTCCCAGGGGTCCTGGCTCAGCGCGGTGGCGTCGAAGCCGTTGCCGCCGGCGCCGATGCCCAGGGTGACCCGGCCGGCGCTGATGTCGTCCAGGGAGATCAGTTCCTTGGCGAGGGTGACCGGGTGCCGGAAGTTCGGTGAGGTGACGAGGGTGCCCAGGCGCAGCCGGGACGTGGCGGCCGCGGCCGCGGTCAGCGTCGGCAGGGCGCCGAACCAGGCCTGGTCGCGGAAGCTCCGCCACGAGAGGTGGTCATAGGTGTACGCGGCGTGGAAACCCAGTTCCTCGGCGCGCTGCCACACCTCCCGCCCGCCTTGGGACCAACGGCGGACAGGGAGTATCACGGTGCTCAGTCGCATGCCCCCGAGCGTACGGCCGCCCGGGGGCGGCGGACGATCCGCTGCCGCGACGGTGCCGTCCACTACAGCGCCCCGCCGGGGCTCATGCGCGCAACCCACCGCCCGCCTGTGCACGGCGGTGCGGGAAGATGGCCCCGTGACTGATGCCTCCGCCACGCCATCCCGGGGCCCCGATACGGCCGTTGCGCCCCGGCTGATCGCCACCGACCTCGACGGCACACTGCTGCACGACGACAAGACGGTCTCCGACCGGACGATCGCCGCGCTCGCCGCCGCGGAGCGGGCCGGCATCGAGGTGTTCTTCGTCACCGGCCGCCCGGCCCGCTGGATGGGCGTGGTCAGCGACCATGTGCACGGACACGGCCTGGCGATCTGCGCGAACGGCGCGGCCGTCGTCGATCTGCACCACGGCGGCCGGATCGTCGAGGTCAGCCCCCTGGAGCGGACCGTCGCGCTGGCCGTCGTGGACGCGCTGCGCGACGCCGCGCCCGGTACCTCGTTCGCGGTCGAGCGCACCGGCGGCATCCACTACGAGCCGCAGTACCCGCCCCTCCTCCTGGACCCGGCCGCGGTCGTCGCGCCGGCGGAGAAGCTGCTCGCCGAGGACTTCGTCACCCCGCTGGGCCCGGAGGCGTCCCTGCCGGAGGACCCGGCCGGTGCCCCCGAGGCCCCCGCCTTCCCGGACCAGCCGGTGATCAAGCTGCTCGCGCACCACCCCGAGCTGGACCCCGACGCCTTTCTCGCGCTGGCCCGTACGGTCGCGGGCGAGCTCGCCTCCTTCACCCGGTCCAGCCCGACCGCCCTCCTGGAGATCAGCGGAACCGGAGTCAGCAAGGCGGGCACCCTCGCGCACTGCTGTGCGGAGCGCGGCATCGCGCCGGAGGAGGTCGTCGCCTTCGGGGACATGCCGAACGACATAGAGATGCTGACCTGGGCCGGCACCGCGTACGCGATGGCCAACGCCCACCCGGATGTCCTGGCCGCCACGGCGCGCCGCACCGCGTCCAACAACGACGACGGCGTCGCGGTCGTCATCGAGCGGATCCTCCAGGACGGCCACCGGCAGCGCTGAGCGCGCCTCCGTGCCGCCTCACAGCGGCGCCTCCCACCGCACCGTCGTCCCCGTGCCGGCCTCGCCCAGCCCCGGGCCGTAGGTGCTGCGCCCGCCCAGCGACTCCGCGCGCTTGGCGAGGTTCTTCAGGCCGCTGCGGCGACCGCCGTCCGGGATGCCGATACCGTCGTCGGCGACGGTCAGGCGGACGCCGCGGGTGCCGTCCGACAGCCTGATCGTGGCGTCGACGACGACCTCGATCCGGGTCGCCTGGGCGTGCCGGAAGGCGTTCGACAGCGCCTCGCGCAGCGCGGCGATCAGGTTCTTGCCGGTCAGCCCGCCGACCCGGGAGTCGACCGGCCCGATGAAGCTGGCCGAGGGCTGGAAGCCGAGCGGTACGGCGGCGGTGCCGATCTCGCGCAGGACCCGGGTCCGCAGCCCCGAGGGCGCCTCGGCCGGGCCCTGCTGCAGGGCGAAGATCGCGGTGCGGATCTCCTGGATCGTGACGTCCAGCTCGTCGACCGCCTTGCCGACGCCCAGCGCCACGTCCGGCACGATCGTTCTGCGCTGGGCGCTCTCCAGGATCATGCCCGTCGCGAACAGCCGTTGGATGACGAGGTCGTGCAGGTCACGGGCGATCCGGTCGCGGTCCTCGTAGACGGCCAGCCGCTCACGGTCGCGCTGGGCGTCGGCCAGCACCAGCGCCAGCGCGGCCTGCGCCGCGAACTGGGTGGCCAGCGTCCGCTCGGCGGCGGTGAACGGGCGGGCACCGCGGCTCCGCGGGGTCGCGAGGGTGCCGAGTACCCGTCCGCCGCTCTTGAGCGGCAGCATCATGCTGGGGCCGAAGCGCTGCGCGATGTCCGTGACCATGCGCGGGTCGCTGGCCGAGTCCTCCACGAACACCGGTTCCCCGGTGAGGAGTTGCTCGACCACCGGGCTGTCGTTCGGGATCTGCGTCCCCATGATCCCGGCGGGTTCGTCCGCCGACACCGCGACGATCTCCAGACCGCCTTCGTCATCCGGCAGCAGCACGATGCCGGCCGCCGAATCCGCCAGCTTCCGGGCCTGCTCGGCGACCACCGCGAGGGCATCGTCGACGTCGCTGCCGGCGAGGAGTTCGGTGGTCACGGCCACGGAACCGTCGATCCACCGCTCCCGCTGCCGGGTTGCCGCATGCAACCGGGCGTTGCCGATCGCGATACCGGCCTCGGTGGCCAGCACCCGCACCATGTGCAGGTCCTCCTCGCTGAACTCCGCGCCGCCGCGCTTCTCCGTCAGATACAGATTGCCGAAGACCTCGCCCTGCACCCGGATCGGCACCCCGAGGAACGTCCGCATCGGCGGGTGCCCGGGCGGGAACCCGACCGAGCGGGCGTCCTCGGTGAGGTTGCCCAGGCGCAGCGGCTCGGGATCGTGGATGAGCGCGCCGAGCAGGCCCTTGTGGCCGTCGGGCAGTGCGCCGATCTGCTCGTGCTGCGCAGTGGTCACGCCGTACGTCACGAAGTCCGAGAGCCCCGCGCGGGTCTCGTCGACGATCCCGATCGCGGCGTAGCGGGCGTCGGCGAGCTCGGCGGCGGTCGCCACGATCCGGTCGAGGGTGACGTGCAGGTCGAGCCCCGCCCCGACCGTCCGCATCGCCTCCAGCAGGTGCGGCACCCGCGCGGTCAGCTCGGGCGACAAACCCTGCAGACTGCGCGTGGCCTCGGTGGCGGCGTCGATGGGGTCCGGGGCCGCACCCTCGCCACCGGCCCCGAGGTCCCCCGGGTCCGGGGGTGGTGGTTCTGCCGTGGCTGCCATGCCATGAGCCTAATAACGGCTGTTTTCTAAGGAAAGTCCACGTATGGGACGAACTCCGCGGACTGTGCCCTATGCCACCTGCTGTGCCGCCCCGTACGCCGTGTCCACGGCCCGCTCGCGCTCCCGCATCCGCCGGAACGGACCCTCGGCCGCGGCCAGCTCGGCCGGGCTCCCGCTCTGCACGATCCGCCCGCAGTCCAGCACCAGCACCTCGTCGACCGCGTCGAGACCGGTGAGCCGGTGGGTGATCAGCACCGTCGTCCGCCCCTCGGTCGCGGCCAGGAGATCCGCGGTCAGCGCGTCGGCGGTGGCCAGATCGAGGTGCTCGGCGGGCTCGTCCAGGACGAGCACCGGGAAGTCCGCGAGCAGCGCACGCGCCAGGGCCAGCCGCTGCCGCTGGCCGCCGGACAGCCGAGCACCGTGCTCGCCGACCATGGTGTCCAGACCGTCGGGCAGCCCCCGCACCCAGTCCGCGAGCCGCGCCCGGCCGAGCGCGTCCCACAGGTCCTGGTCGGCGCCGTCCGGGGTCTCGCGGTCCCGGCGGGCGAGCCTGAGGTTCTCCCGCAGCGAGCTGTCGAAGAGGTGCGCGTCCTGCGCACACAGCCCCACCAGCCGCCGGACCGCATCGCCGTCGACCTCCCGGGCCTCCGTGCCGGCCAGTGTGTACGTCCCCGACTCCTGGTCCAGGAAGCGCAGCAGCACCTGCGCCAGCGTGGTCTTGCCGGAGCCGGACGGGCCGACGACGGCGAGCCGGTGCCCGGCCCGCAGGGTGAAGCCGACCCCGTCCAGCGCCGGCCGGTCCTGCCCCGGGTGGCGCGCGGTCAGATCCCGTACCACCAGCGGGAACGGCGTCGCGGGCGCGGCGGCCGGGGCGGCCGGCTCGCGCACCGGCACCGGGGCGTCCAGCACGTCGAAGACCCGCTCGGCGGCGTGCCGGGTGCGCCGGCGGTACTGCACCGCGAGCGGCAGCCCCGAGACCGCCTCGAACGCGGCGAGCGGGGTGAGCACGACGACCGCCAGCAGCACCCCGTCCAGCCGGCCCGCGTGCACCGCCTGGACACCGGCGACCGCCGCCGCGGCAGTGGTCAGCCCGCACAGCAGCGCCGACAGCCCGGCGCCGGCTCCGGCCACCGCGGCGGAACGGGAGGCGAGCGCGGTCAGGTCCCGGTCCGCGCGCCGCACCGCTTCGGTACGAGCGGTGAGCGCGCCGGCCACCGTCAGCTCGGCGGTGCCGGTGAGCACCTCGACGACCCGGGTGGCGAGCCGGCCCCGCGCCGGCGCCAGCTGACGCTCCGCCCGCCGGGCCAGGGCGCCCGAGAGCACCGGCACGCCCACGCCCGCGAGCAGCAGCCCGGCGGCGAGGATCGCCCCCGCCTGGGGCAGCAGCCATCCGGTGACGCCGACGGCGCCCGCACCGACCACCACCGCCGCCCCGACCGGCAGCAGCCAGCGCAGGAAGTAGTCCTGCACCGCATCGACATCGGCCACCAGCCGCGACAGCAGATCACCGCGGCGGCGACCGGTGAGCCCGGCCGGCGCCAGCCGCTCCAGCCGCTGAAAGACGGCGACGCGTACGTCGGCGAGCATCCGGAACACCGCGTCATGGGCGACCAGCCGCTCGGCGTACCGGAAGACCGCCCGCCCGATGCCGAACGCCCGGGTCGCGGTCACCGCCACCAGGAGATACAGCACCGGCGGCTGCTGGGCCGCGCGCGAGATCAGCCAGCCGGAGGTCGCCATCAGCCCCACCGCGCTGCCCAGCGCGAGGCTCCCCAGCAGCAGCGCCAGCCCCAGCCGTGCCCGGCGGGCGCGGGCCGTCCCGCGCAGCCGGGCGAGCGCAGCCCCGCGGGCGGGCCCCGCCGTCTCCTCTGCCGTTGCCTCGGTGGCGTCCGGGTCCCGAGGAGCGGGGATCACCGCCATTTCCCGGGGCACCGCCGCTGCCGTTACGGCGCCGGTGCGCGGCTCCGCCTCCCCGGCGCCGGCCGGCTCGGCCCCACCTGCCGGCGCCGCGGGGTCCGGCAGCCGCACCACCCGGTCCGCCACCGCCAGCAGCGCCGGCCGGTGGACGACGAGCAGGACCGTACGGCCGGCCGCGAGCCGGCGGACCGCGGCCACGATCGCCTCCTCGGTCGCGCCGTCCAGATTCGCGGTGGGCTCGTCCAGCAGCAGGATCGGGCGGTCGGCGAGAAAGGCGCGGGCGAGCGCGAGACGCTGACGCTGTCCGGCGGAGAGCCCGGCACCGGACTCGCCAAGCCGGGTCGCCATACCGTCCGGGAGGGCGTCGACGAAGTGCAGCGCATCCGCGTCGGCCAGGGCGGTGCGCACCGCGGCGTCCTCCGCTTCCGGCCGCGCCAGCCGTACGTTCTCGGCGATGCTGCCGGCGAACAGATGCGGCTGCTGCGGCACCCAGGCGATCCGCTGCCGCCAGCTCTCGGGGTCCAGGGACGCGATGTCCCGTCCGTCGACGAGGGCCCGGCCCTCGGCCGGTGCGGTGAAACCGAGCAGCACGCTCAGCAGCGTGGACTTACCGGCGCCGGAGGGCCCGACCAGCGCGACGGTCTCGCCGGGCAGGACCTCGAACGAGGTCGCGGGGAGCGAGGCTGTCCTCCGCCCGGGGTGCCGGACCACCAGGTTCTCGACGGCCAGCGCGGTGCCCCCGGGCGCGGGCGCGGTGCCGGGCACCGGCAGCGGCGTCTCCAGGACCGCGAAGATCTCCTCCGCGGCCGCCAGCCCCTCGGCCGCGGCGTGGTACTGCGCGCCGACCTGCCGCAGCGGCAGATACGCCTCGGGGGCCAGAACCAACACCATCAGGCCGGTGTAGAGATCGAGTTCGCCCTTCACCAGGCGCATGCCGATGCCGACCGCGACCAGCGCGACGGAGAGGGTGGCGAGGAGTTCGAGGGCGAAGGAGGAGAGAAAGGCGATCCGCAGCGTGCGCAGCGTCGCCCGGCGGTAGGCACCGGTGATGGACCGGATGGAGGCGGCCTGGGCCTTGGCCCGGCCGAAGACCTTGAGGGTGGGCAGCCCCTCCACGACGTCCAGGAAGTGACCCGACAGCCGGGCGAGCAGCCGCCACTGGCGGTCCATCCGCGACTGGGTCGCCCAGCCGATCAGGACCATGAACAGCGGGATCAGCGGCAGGGTGAGCACGATGGTGAGGGCCGAGATCCAGTCGCCGGTGACGATCCGCGCGAGCACCGCCACCGGGACCACGACCGCCAGCCCCAGCTGCGGCAGATAGCGCGCGAAGTAGTCGTCCAGAGCGTCGATACCGCGGGTGGCAAGGTTGGTGAGCTCACCGGTGTGCCACGTGGCACCGTACGACGATTCCTCGGACGTGGTGGCCGGGCTGGGGGCACGGAGGGTGGAGCCCAGCCGCGCCGCGCGCTCGATCAGCCGCGTCCGCAGCTCGGACTTGACCGCCGCACCGGCACGGTGAGCCGCCAGCTCGGTGAGCCAGGAGACCAGACCGCGTCCGACGGAGACCGCGGCGAGCAGGACCAGCGGGGTGGTCAGGTGGCCGGGACCGAGACCGTGCTGGAAGGCGCCGACCACGATCTCGGCGATCAGCATCGCCTGGCCGACGACCAGGCCCGCTCCGGCCAGCCCGAGCACCACCACCGCGACGAGGAAGCCCCGGGTGGCGCGGGCGTAGCGGAGCAGACGCGGGTCGACGGGTTTCACGTGAAACATTCCCTCCTGCCGGGGCCGCCCCGAAGGGCGGCCGCTCGGCCGGCGTGATCCACCGGACAGGCTCTAGTGGGCATCGGCGAGGTGCTGGGTGCCGATGCGCTTGCGGAAGACCCAGTACGTCCACCCCTGGTAGAGCATCACGAGGGGCGCGGCGAACCAGGCACCCCAGGTCAGGATCTTCAGGGTGTACGGGCTGGACGAGGCATTGCTGACGGTGAGGCTCCAGCTCGCGTTCAGCGTGGACGGCATGACGTTCGGGAAGAGCGTCAGGAACAGCATCGAGACCGTGGCCACGATCGTGACGCCCGAGAACACGAAGGCCCAGCCCTCGCGGCCCAGCCGGTTGGCTCCCAGCGCCGCGACCAGCGCGAGCGCCGCGACCAGCAGGACGACCAGGCTGGTGCGGTCGCCCTGGGCGGCCTGGGTCCAGCCCAGGAAGCCGAGCACCAGCACCGCGGCCGTCAGCCCGACGACGGTCGCCGTCCGGCGTGCCCGCTCCCGGATGTCGCCGACGGTCTTGAGCGAGGCGAACACCGCACCGTGGAAGGTGAACAGCGTCAGCGTGACCAGCCCGCCGAGGAGCGCGTAGGGGTGGAAGAGGTCGAGCAGGCTGCCGACGTACTCCTTGTGGGCATCGATCTTCACGCCGTGCACGACGTTGCCGAAGATGACGCCCCACAGCACCGCGGGCAGCAGCGAGGCCCAGAAGATCACCTGCTCCCAGTTGCGCTGCCAGCGCTCCTCGGGCCGCTTGACGCGGTACTCGAAGGCGACACCGCGCAGGATCAGGCAGACCAGGATCAGCAGTACCGGCAGATAGAAGCCGGAGAACAGGGTGGCGTACCAGTCGGGGAAGGCCGCGAAGGTCCCGCCGGCCGCGCTGAGCAGCCAGACCTCGTTGCCGTCCCAGACCGGCCCGATGGTGTTGATCAGTACGCGTCGCTCGCGTCGGTCGCGGGCGAGGAGCTTGGTGAGGACGCCGATCCCGAAGTCGAACCCTTCGAGGAAGAAGTACCCGACCCAGAGGAAGGCGATGAGGACGAACCAGACGTCGTGGAGTTGCACGGTCGCCTCCTAGTACGAGAAGGCCATCGGCCGGTCGGCGTCCGTGCTGTCGCCGCCGATCCTGGTGGGCGGATTGAGGTCGGAGTCGGTGAGCTCCTGCGGGCCTGCCTTGACGTACTTCACCAGCAGCTTGACCTCGACGACGGCGAGGATCGCGTAGAGCGCGGTGAAGACGATCATCGACGTGAGCACCTCGCCCTGCGAGACGCCGGGGGACACCGCGTCCGAGGTGCGCAGCACGCCGTAGACGACCCAGGGCTGGCGGCCCATCTCGGTGAATATCCAGCCCCACGAATTCGCGATCAGCGGGAAGCCGAGGGTGACGAAGGCGAGTGACCAGTACGCCCTGGTCAGCCGGGCACCGAGCACCTTGTTCTTGGTGAGCGCGAGATGGGGTGGTTCCTCGTCCCCCGTCCGCAGCCCCGGCGCGAGCCAGAACTTCTTACGGGTGAGCCAGAGGCCGGCCAGCCCGATGGCGAACGACGACATCCCGAAGCCGATCATCCAGCGGAAGCCCCAGTAGGCGACCGGGATGTTGGGCCGGTAGTCACCGGGCCCGAACTTCTGCTGCTCGGACTTGTTGACGTCGTTGATGCCGGGGACCGGCGAGGTGAAGTCGCTGTGCGCGAGGAAGGAGAGCAGACCGGGGATCTCGATGGCGACGTCGTTGTGCCCCTTTTCGACATCTCCGTAGGCGAAGACCGAGAACGGCGCCGGCTCCTCCTTGTCCCACAGCGCCTCGGCGGCGGCCATCTTCATCGGCTGCTGCTGGAACATGACCTTGCCGAGCGAGTCACCGCTGATCGCGGTGAGGACACCGGCGATGACCAGGGTGACCAGCCCGAGCCGCAGCGAGGTGCGCATGACCTTGATGTGCTTCTTGCGCATCAGATGGAAGGCGGCGATGCCGACGATGAACGCGCCGCCGGTCAGGAAGGCCGCGGTCAGCGTGTGGAAGGCCACGACCAGGGTGGTGTCCTGGGTCAGCACCTTCCAGAAGTCGGTCAGCTCGGCACGGCCGGTGGTGGCGTTGTACTTGTAGCCGACCGGGTGCTGCATCCAGGAGTTCGCCGCCAGGATGAAGTACGCCGACAGGATCGTGCCGATCGAGACCATCCACATGCAGAAGCAGTGGATCTTCTTCGGCAGCTTGTCCCAGCCGAAGATCCACAGACCGATGAATGTGGACTCGAAGAAGAAGGCGATCAGCGCCTCAAGGGCCAGCGGGGCACCGAAGACGTCCCCGACGAACCGCGAGTAGTCGGACCAGTTCATCCCGAACTGGAATTCCTGGACGATGCCGGTGACCACACCCATCGCGATGTTGATCAAAAACAGCTTGCCCCAGAACTTCGTGGCCTTGAGGTACTGCTGCTTCCCCGTGCGTACCCATGCGGTCTCCAGCCCGGCCACCAGAGCGGCGAGGGAGATCGTCAGGGGGACGAACAGGAAGTGGTAGACGGTCGTGATGCCGAATTGCCATCGCGCCAGAGTCTCCGGCGCCAGCGCCAGTTCCACGCCGCTTCCTCCTTACGTCGCCGTTGCACAGCGCCAGTGCCCCTTTTGCACCACATAAAGCGGCACATAAAAGGCGCGCTTGTGAACGCGTTCACATTCACAAGGAATTATCTCCTATCGGTCTTCCGCCTTGCCTATGGGGGGTGCGTGACCGCGGTCACGCCCGAATCCACGGTGCGCCGGGCAGAAAAATTCCGAGGCCGCGGGTCCAGGGAAGGAACCCACGGCCTCGGAGGAGCCGTACGACGGTTCAGAGCGCCTTGCGGAACTCCTCCGCGGCCTGGAGGAACAGATCCATCGCCGGGCTCTCGCCGATCGTCACCCGCACACCCTCGCCGGGGAACGGCCGGACCACCACGCCGGCCCGCTCACAGGCCGCCGCGAAGTCGGTCGTCCGGTCGCCCAGCCGCAGCCAGACGAAATTGGCCTGCGTCTCGGGAACCGTCCAGCCCTGCCCGAGCAGCCCCTCCACCACCCGCGCCCGTTCGGCCACCAGCGCGTCGACCCGCTCCAGCAGCGCCGCCTCGCTGCGCAGCGAGGCCACCGCCGCCTCCTGCGCGAGCTGGCTCACACCGAACGGCACCGCCGTCTTGCGCAGCGCGGCGGCCACCGGCTCGTGCGCCACCGCGAAGCCGACCCGCAGACCCGCCAGGCCGTACGCCTTGGAGAAGGTACGCAGCACACACACATTGGGGCGGTCCCGGTAGAGGTCGAGACCGTTCGGCACCTCGGCATCGCGCACGAATTCGCAGTAGGCCTCGTCCAGCACCACCAGCACGTCGTCCGGCACCCGGTCCAGGAAGGACTCCAGCTCCGCACGGCGCACGACGGTGCCGGTGGGGTTGTTGGGGTTGCAGACGAAGATCAGCCGGGTCCGGTCGGTGATCGCCGCGAGCATGGCCTCCAAGTCGTGCACCTCATCGGAGTCCAGCGGGACCTGCACGGGCGTGGCGCCGGAGACCTGCGTGACGATCGGGTACGCCTCGAACGACCGCCAGGCGTAGATCACTTCATCGCCCGGCCCGGCCGTCGACTGGATCAGCTGCTGGGCCACGCCCACCGAACCGGTGCCGGTCGCCAGATGCTCCACCGGCACCGAGAACCGCTCGGACAGTTCCGCCATCAGGCCCGTGCAGGCCATGTCGGGGTAGCGGTTGAAGGAACCGGCGGCGGTCACCGCGCTCTCCAGGACACCCGGCAGCGGCGGATAGGGGTTCTCGTTGGAGGACAGCTTGTAGGTGACGGGGCCGCCGGCCGCCGCCGGCCGGCCCGGCTTGTAGGTGGGGATGCCGTCCAGCGCAGTACGCAGCTTCGGGGTCTTCTCGCTCACCGCAGTCCTCCTCGACTGTCCCGCTCGTCTCCAATACTGCACACCTTATGAGGATTGACCCGTTCGGCGGCAGCCCCGACGCCGCCGGGGTGCCCCACGCGCCCCTGGCACCCTCACCCGGACGGCCCCGCGCAACGCCGTCGAAGGGCGCTGCCCGATCCGGTGCGCGCCGGTGGCTCGCGCCGTGGCGCGCGTCCCCCGTCAAGGTGACTTGAGGCCACTCCGAGACCTGAACCGACCGAGAGGTAAAGCCGCCGCATCTCCCCCGGAATAACTGCTTCCCTCACCAACTACCTGCGAATTAAGGCTACTTGGTGGCTTTCCACCATGCAGAAACGTGTCTTTCCGAAGCCGTCACCCAACCCCCGTGAAGAGCTCTCATGAGCCCTACTATCGGCTCGCCATGACAGCAGCAGGGAAGCACCAGGTGAGCCGGTCAACCGGTCGCCGGCTGGGGCGTGCGGGCATCCGGGACGTGGCCGCCGCAGCCGGTGTGTCGATCACGACTGTCTCCGACGCGCTCAACGGCAAGGGCCGGCTTCCGGATGCCACCCGTAGCCATGTCCGCGAGGTGGCCGACCGGCTGGGCTACCGCCCGTCCGCAGCCGCCCGCACCCTCCGTACCGGCAAGTCGGGCCTCCTCGGCCTGACCGTGACCACGTACGGGGATGAACCTTTCACCTTCACCGAATTCGCGTACTTCGCCGAGATGGCCAGAGCCGCCACCTCCGCGGCCCTGGCCCGCGGCTATGCGCTGGTCATCCTCCCCGCGACCTCCCGCCACGACGTGTGGTCCAACGTCGCCCTGGACGGCACCGTCGTCATCGACCCCGCCGACGGCGACCCCGTCGTCACGGAGCTCGTCCGGCACGGCATCCCCGTCGTCTCCGACGGCCGGCCCGGCGGCGCGCTGCCGGTCACCGGCTGGGTCGACAACGATCACGAGGCAGCCGTCCTCGGCCTCCTCGACCACCTCGCCGACGCCGGCGCCCGCCGCATCGGGCTGCTCACCGGCAACACCACCGACACCTACACACGACTGTCGACCACCGCCTACCTGCACTGGTGCGAGCGGGTCGGCCAGGACCCGGTGTACGAGTCCTACCCGGCACACGACCCGTGCGCGGGGGCCGTCGCCGCCGACCGGCTGCTGGCCCGCCCGGACCGCCCGGACGCGGTGTACGGGCTCTTCGACCCCAACGGCACGGACCTGCTCGCCGCCGCCCGGCGCTACGGGCTGCGGGTGCCGGAGGACCTGCTGCTGGTGTGCTGCAGCGAGTCCACGCTCTACGCCGCCACCGAACCGCCCGTCACCACGCTGTCCCTCAAGCCGCGCCGTATCGGCACCGCCGTCGTCCAGATCCTCATCGACGCCATCGAGGGACTCGACACCGGGCGGCCCATCGAACAGGTCATACCGACCGACCTGATCATCCGGGCCTCGTCCCAGCGACGCTCTCCCCGAACGACCGTCAGTCCACCACGGGCACCCACCGGCGACTGACCTTGATCGCACATACGGAGGACCGAACGCTCCCTTGCGCACGGAAAAAACAGGGCGATCCCGGGAGAAATCATCCGCGAACGCCGGGCTCCGGCGGATTGACCACCCCCGGGTGCGTCACAACCCGCTACCGGCATTCCTATGATGGGCGCACGACACCGCGGACCGCCGTCGACCAGGCAAAGGTCCGAGAGGTGCACGGCGGCGCGACGGTGGAGGGGTCGATGACTCAGGGGGCCAGTCAGGGACCCATGGTGTGGACCATGGCGGGAGAAACTCCGGCGTCTGTACCGCCGCCCGGAGTGCCCTCCGGCATGTCCGCCGGGTCCCCCGTGCCGCCGGCCGGCCCTCCGCTCCATCTGCCCGCCGGCTCCCCGGCCGCGCCTCCCGTGGTGCCGCCCGCCGCCCCGCCGGCCGACATGCCCGAGGAGTACACGCCGACCGCGCGTGACCTGCCCATCATCAAGCCCGGCCGGACCGAGACCCTGATCGACCGCCCGGCCGTCGTCCCGGTGCCCGAACCGGCCCCGGACCCCGACGCGCCCGACGGCTTGGGCCCGTTGTACGTCGTCGGCGATGTGCACGGCTACTACGACGAGTTGCGCGAGGCGCTCGCCGCCGAGGGTCTGATCGACGCCGACGGCAGCTGGGCGGCCGGCAATGCCCGGCTCTGGTTCCTCGGCGACTTCACCGACCGCGGCCCGGACGGCATCGGCGTCATCGACCTCGTCATGCAGCTCTCCGCCGAGGCCGCGGCCGCCGGCGGCTACTGCAAGGCCCTGATGGGCAACCACGAACTGCTGCTGCTGGGCGCCAAGCGGTTCGGCGACACCCCCGTGCAGTCCGGTGCCGGCACCGCCTCCTTCCAGGCCGCCTGGCTCCTCAACGGCGGCCAGAAGACCGACATGGACCGCCTGGAGGACCACCACCTCCAGTGGATGGCCCGGCTGGACGCCGTGATGGAGGAGGACGGGCATCTGCTCGTGCACTCCGACACCACCGCCTACCTGGATTACGGCGACTCCATCGAGGCAGTCAACGACACCGTGCACGACGTGCTCACCCGCAGCGAGGCGGACGAAGTCTGGGATCTGTTCCGCAAGTTCACCAAGCGCTTCGCCTTCCGCGACGAGTCCGGCTCCCAGGCCGTGCGGGAACTCCTCGACGCGTACGGCGGCGACCGCGTCGTCCACGGCCACAGCCCGATCCCGTATCTGCTGGGCGAGGTCGGCGCGGAGGACGGCGAGAGCGAGAGTGTCGCGGTCGACGGTCCGCATGTCTACGCCGACGGTCTGGCCATCGCCATGGACGGCGGAATCACGATGGCCGGGAAGCTGCTGGTCGTTCAACTTCCTTTGGCCGGCTGAACGTTATCGGGTCAGGCGGACACGGAGCGGGAGGCCGGAGGCCAGGAGGGAAGCGGGTGACGACACGGGCGGAAACCGGTCGCGGCATTACTCAAATTCCGCAAACTCTCTGTCACGCCGCGCCGGAGTCGCTCTACCATCGGTCTATCCGTAGCAGGCTCTCCTCCGTTTCCGCCCACTACCCGGCCCACGCCGGCCGTACGGCCCTACGGAGCATCGGGGGATCCATATGAACAGCGCTCCGCACCTGCTGAACGAGGACCGCGCGGAATTTGCGCGCATCCTCGATGACGCGCTGCGTACCGCCGAATACCGCCCGGGCGACCTCACCGCCGCCGCGGGAAAACAGCTCAGCACCGAGCAGTTGCGCGCGATGGCGCTCAGCGCCACCACCGCCATCGCCGCCTGCGCCACGGCCGAATATCAGCGCTATGTGCAGCTCCGCGCCGAGGTACGCGCACCGGCGCGTGCGCCGTCCGTGGCCACTACCGACGGCGCGGAGTCGACCGGGGCCGCTGACGGGGGTGCGGGACCGGCCACCGCCGCCGCGATGGACGAGGCCGAAACCACCGGCGCCGGGCTGACCGCCATGATCGCCGTGCTCGCCCCGGTCCTCGCCGGCATCGCCGCCGTCCTCTTCCTCCTCATCGGATATGTGCTGAGCGCCATCAGCCCCGACAAGTCCCTGGCCCGGCCGCTGATCAGCGTCGGCTGGATCTTCGCGGCACTGACCGCAGCGGGCACCCTCGTCGCGATGGGCGGTCTGCTCGTCACCGCGCTGCGCAACGGCTCGACCGCCCAGACCGCCGGAACCGATGACGTGGGCGAGGCACTGCAGCTGGCCCGCGAGGCCTGGCGCAGCGCCCTCCTGGAGCGCGGGCTGCTGCCGTTTCTCCGAGAGGCCCTCGCCGACCCCGCGGCCACGCCGGACGACGACCCCACCCGCTACGTCCCCCGCCGGAGCACCTCACCCGAGAGCCGTATCCCGACCCTCGGCTATACCCGCCCCGAGTTCACCAGCCCCGACAGCGGGTCCTCCGGCTCCCGTCCGCGCTACTCCAGCCCGGACTTCACCAGCCCGGAATACGGCGGGCCGGACCACCAGCCGGAGTAGGGCCGGGAGGGGATGCTGGAGAAGTCCAAGGAGTTCGCCGCCGCAGGGAACCGGGTGTACCTGCCGCTGGCCGACTGACC
>NZ_SDIG01000082.1:0-27604 GCF_004122755.1 Streptomyces sp. TM32 | reverse complement strand
GCGGGTGTACGGGGCGGGCGGCGAGCCGGGGCTCGGCCGGTCGCCGACGGCTGCTGCATGGTCCGCACGAGCCGTCGACAGCACCTGCGTGGTCCGCGTGGTCCGCACGCCCTGCTGCGGGCCCGGCCGGAGCGCCTCGCGGCCGTCAACTCCCGCCAGGTGCCCAGCCGTTACCCACCAGCCTTTACCAACCGTTGAATCTTCGCGCGTAGATACCGATGTGAGGCTCTGTTAGACCTACTGGGGCCGACCGGCTGAGGCCGACCCGCTGGGCCCGACCTGCCGGGTCCGCTCATGACAACTTGAGGAGCCGCGCATGCCCCGCCCCACCCGTTTCCGCACCGCCCTCTCCCGCAGGGCCCGCCTCGGTGCCGCGACGGTCGCCGCCCTGGTCACCGGCACCGCCGTGTTCGGCATCGGCCAGGCCACCGCCGAACACTCCGTGCCGCGCACCGACAAGGAGATCCCCAACCTCACGCAGGTGCAGGACAAGATCAAGGCGTACTACGGCGACACGGTGACGGCGGACGGTCAGCACTACGCCTCCCCGCACAGCAACTACGCACGTCAGGTCCGCGGCATCGAGACCAGGGCCCGCGCCTATCTGACCAAGGCCCTCGACCGGCACGACCGGGAGGGGCGGACCGGCGGCAAGGCGAAGCCGGCCATCGTGCTCGACATCGACGACACGACCCTTCTCACCTACAACTACGAGCTCCAGGTCGGCTTCCACTTCACCCCGGAGAGCCAGGACAAGTACCTCGAAAGCACCGACATGGACCCGGTCTTCGGGATGGACCGGCTGGTCAACTGGGCGCACGACAAGGGCGCCGAGGTCTTCTTCCTCACCGGCCGCAAGGAGGCACAGCGCACCTGGAGCGTGCGCAACCTCAAGAACGTCGGTTACGGGGTATCGCTGGACCGCCGGCACGTCTACCTGAAGAACACCGAGCACCCGCCGGCCTACCTGCCGTGCGGCGCCACCTGCACGACCGTCGAGTACAAGTCGGGCACCCGCAAGCACATCGAGTCCCTCGGCTACCACATCGTCGCCAATTTCGGGGACCAGTACAGCGACCTGAGCGGCGGTGCCGGGGACCGCACCTTCAAGCTGCCGAACCCGATGTACTTCCTGCCGTGACCCCGCCTCCGGCCCGCCCGGGCGGGGCGGGCCGGAGAGGCGATCAGCGGCGCTTGGGCAGCGGTACGCGCAAGAGGTCCCGGGCAATGGTCAGTTCACCGGTGAAGCCCGCCGCACGGGCCTGCCGCTCGAACTCCGTGGGGTCGGCGTAGCGCTGCGAGAAGTGCGTCAGCACCAGATGCCGCACCCCGGCCCGCTCGGCCACCCCGGCGGCCTGCCCGGCGGTGAGGTGACCGTGTTCCACGGCGAGTTCGGTGTCCTCGTCGAGGAACGTCGACTCGATGACCAGCATGTCGGCCCCCTCGGCGAGCGTATGGACGCCCTCGCACAGCCGGGTGTCCATGACGAAGGCGAACCGCTGGCCGCGGCGCCGCTCGCTCACCTCGTCGAGGGTGACGCCGTTCAGCTCGCCGAGCCGCAGCAGCCGTCCGACGTCCGGCCCGCTGATCCCGTGGGCCGCCAGCCGCTCCGGCAGCATCCGGCGGCCGTCCGGCTCCACGAGGCGGTAGCCGTACGACTCGACGGGGTGCGAGAGGCGGTACGCCTCCAGGACGTACGACGGCGAGCGGTCCAGCTCGCCGTCGGCGGTCACCGGCCGCTGGACGAGCCGGACCGTCTCCCGGTAGGCGGTGGCGTACCGCAGCCGTTCGAAGAAGTGCTCCCCACTGGCCGGATAGTGGGCGGTGACCGGATGCGGCACCCGGTCGAGGTTGATCCGCTGGATCACACCGGCCAGCCCCAGCGAGTGGTCACCGTGGAAGTGCGTGACACAGATCCGGTTCAGGTCGTGGGCGGCGACCCCGGCACGCAGCATCTGCCGCTGGGTGCCCTCTCCGGGGTCGAAGAGCAGCCCGTCACCGTCCCACCGCAGCAGATAGCCGTTGTGGTTGCGGTGCCGGGTGGGAACCTGGCTGGCGGTCCCGAGGACCACCAGTTCGCGTACGGACAAGTCGACCCCGTCAGACCAGACGCTGCAGGTCGCGGCCGCCCAGCAGGTGCGCATGGGCGTGGAAGACGGTCTGGCCGGCGCCGGGACCGGTGTTGAACACGATGCGGTAGCCGGTCTCGTCGACCTTCTCCTCGGCGGCCAGCAGGCCCGCCTGGTGCAGCACGTCACCGGCGATGGCCGGTTCCGCGGCGGACAGCTCCAGGGCGTTCGCGTAGTGCACCTTGGGGATCACCAGGATGTGGGTCGGGGCCTGGGGGTTGATGTCGCGGAACGCCACGGTGGTCTCGGTCTCCCGGACGATGGTCGCCGGCACCTCCCCCGCCGCGATCTTGCAGAACAGGCAATCGGCCTGCGGTTCTCCCGCCACCGGTGGCTCCTCCCAGCTCGTCCCCGTACGCACGGTGCATACGGCCCTCGGATGCTACCGGGCGCCACCCATGGGGCGCGGAAAGGCCCGGGGCACAGGCCATGCGGGGCGGCGGCCGGTCCGTACGGGGGCCGGACGGGCGGGGCACGGCGGACCGACCGCGGCGCCCGGTCCGCGGATCACTAAGCTGTGGCCGGAAACCGCTTTCGTCCACTACCGGGAGTTTTGCACCATGGCAACCACGCGCACCGCCACGACCCACTGGGAAGGCAACCTCCTGGAGGGTAAGGGCACCGTCGCCCTGGAGTCCTCCAAGGTCGGTACGTACGACGTGAACTGGCCCGCCCGCGCGGAGCAGCCGGGCGGCGTCACCAGCCCCGAGGAGCTCATCGCGGCGGCCCACTCCTCCTGCTACTCCATGGCCTTCTCGCACGGCCTGGCGGGCAAGGGATACACCGTCGCCGCCCTCGACACCAAGGCCGACGTCACCTTCCAGCCCGGTGAGGGCATCACCGCCATCGCCCTGACCGTCAAGGCCAGCGTCCCCGGCCTGTCGGAGGAGGACTTCCAGGCGGCGGCGCAGGACGCCAAGGCCAACTGCCCGGTGAGCCAGGCGCTGGCGGGCGTCAAGAACATCACGCTCTCGGCCGAGCTGGTCTGACCGGGCGGCCGGCCCGGGGCGGCCGGCCCCCTTCGCATGAACGGCGGTGCGCCGCCGGGCTCCTGAGGGCCCGGCCGGCGCACCGCTGCATTGTCCCGGGGCACCGCGGCGTTGTCAGTGGGCCGTGCCACGATCGTTGCGTGGAGAACAGCCAGACACCGCGGGCCCGGCCTCCCTCCCGGGTCTTAGCTCCAGCGCCCCGTGCGCCCCAGCAGCAGCGCCGTCGCCGCGGTGCCCGCCGTGGACGTACGCAGCACGGTCGTGCCCAGGCGGTAGGGCCGGGCGCCGGCCTCGGCGAAGGTGGCGAGCTCCTCCGGGGAGACGCCGCCCTCCGGCCCGACGACCAGCACGATCGAGCCCTGGGCGGGGAGTTCGGCGGTGGCCAGCGGGGAGCTGCCCTCCTCGTGGAGCACGGCCGCGAAGTCCGCGTCGGCGAGCAGAGCGGCCACCTGCTTGGTCGTCAGCGGGTCGGCGACCTGGGGAAAGGTCAGCCGGCGCGACTGCTTGCCCGCCTCGCGGGCCGTGGCCCGCCATTTGCCCAGCGCTTTGGCCGCCCGCTCACCCTTCCACTGGGTGACACAACGCGCCGCCGGCCAGGGCACGACGGCGTCCACGCCGGTCTCGGTCATCGTCTCGACCGCCAGCTCGCCGCGGTCGCCCTTGGGGAGCGCCTGGACCACGGTGATCGTGGGCTGCGGCGGGGCCTCGGTGCGCAGCCCGGTGACCGCGACGGTGAGCCGGTCCTTGCCCTCGACGGCGGCGACCGTGCCGTACGCACCTGTGCCCCGGCCGTCCGTCAGCACGACCTCCTCGCCGGTCCGCAGCCGGCGCACCGATACCGCATGCCGGCCCTCGGGCCCGTCCAGGGTCAGCGTGCCCCCGGCCCGTACGTCCGCGAGCGAATCGATGAGGAAAACGGGCGCGGTCATGACGCGCTGCCGTCGCTTCCGCTGCCCGGCAGGGCCAACGCGGCGCGCGCCGCGTCCAGTTCGGCCGTCAGCACCTCCACGAGCCGCCCGGCGGGCAGCTCCCGGGCCAGCCGGTGCCCCTGCCCCGCCCACAGGTTCATGCCCTGGGCGTCGCCCGCCTTGGCCGCGGCCTTGCGGAGGGTGGAGGTCAGGTAGTGGACGGCCGGATAGGCGGCCGGAGCGTACGGGCCGTGCTCCCGCATGAAGCGGTTCACCAGCCCGCGGGCCGGCCGCCCGGAGAACGCCCGGGTCAACTCGGTATGGGTGAACAGGGGGTTGGTCAGCGCCTGCTTGTGCAGCGGGTTGGCGCCCGACTCGGGGGTGGCGAGGAAGGCGGTGCCCAGCTGCGCCATGCACGCCCCGGCGGCCAGCACCGCCGCGATCTGCGAGCCGCGCATCAGCCCGCCCGCGGCGATCACCGGAATCTGTACGGCCTCGCGGACCTGGCCGAGCAGCGCCAGCAGCCCCAGCCCCGCCCCGGTCCCGTCCGCATGCGGATCGTCCCGGTGGGTGCCCTGGTGACCGCCGGCCTCCACGCCCTGCACGCACACCGCGTCCGCGCCCGACCACTGTGCGGCCTGCGCCTCGGCGGCGGTGGTGACCGTGACCACCGTGTACGTACCGACCTGCGCGAAGGAGTCGAGGACGGCGCGCGAGGGGCAGCCGAAGGTGAAGGACACCACCGGCACCGGGTCCTCGCGCAGGATCGCGAGCTTGGCCTCGTAGCCGTCGTCGACGGGGCCGTCGGTGTCGCCGAGCTCGGTCTCGTACCAGGCGGCCTCGCCCGCGAGTTGCTCGCGGTAGACCTCGACGACGGAGCCGTCGGCCAGGGACGGCTGCGGCATGAAGAGGTTGACGCCGAAGGGCCGGTCGGTCAGCGACCGCAGCTGTTTGATCTCCTGATACATCCCGTCGGCGGTTTTGTAGCCGGCGGCGAGGAAGCCGAGACCGCCGGCGCCACAGACGGCGGCGGCCAGCTCGGGCCCGGATCCGCCGCCCGCCATGGGGGCCTGCACGATCGGGTGGCGGCAGAGATCGGTGAGCGCGGTGGGCATGACCACATCGTGTCACGCCCACCGCCTCGCCCCGCATCGGGGCCACGCTGTGGCGGCTTGCCGGGGCACGCCGCCGCACCCCGGCCCACCTGGGCTATCGCCCGTTGAAGGCGTCTTTCAGGCGCGAGAACAGCCCCTGCTGTCCGGGCTGGAACTGCCCCGTGGGCCGCTCCTCACCGCGGAGCTTGGCCAGCCGCCGGAGCACCTCTTCCTGCTCGGGGTCGAGCTTGGACGGCGTCTGCACCTCGACATGGACGATGAGGTCACCGCGGCCGCCACCGCGCAGATGCGTCACCCCGCGCTGGTGCAGCGGGATGGACTGGCCGGACTGGGTGCCGGGCCGGACGTCGATCTCCTCGACCCCGTCCAGCGTCTCCAGCGGGCACTTGGTGCCCAGCGCCGCCGCCGTCATCGGGATGGTGACCGTGCAGTGCAGATCGTCGCCGCGCCGCTGGAAGACCGCGTGCGGCAGCTCGTGGATCTCCACGTAGAGGTCGCCGGCGGGGCCACCGCCGGGGCCGACCTCGCCCTCCCCCGCGAGCTGGATGCGGGTGCCGTTGTCGACACCCGCGGGGATCTTGACGGTCAGGGTGCGGCGGGAGCGGATCCGTCCGTCGCCGGCGCACTCGGGGCACGGCGTCGGTACGACCGTGCCGAAGCCCTGGCACTGCGGGCACGGCCGGGACGTCATGACCTGGCCGAGGAAGGACCGGGTGACCTGCGAGACCTCACCGCGGCCGCGGCACATGTCGCAGGTCTGCGCCGAGGTGCCGGGCGCCGCGCCCTCGCCGGTGCACGTCGTACAGACGATGGCGGTGTCGACCTGGATGTCCTTGGTCGTGCCGAAGGCCGCTTCGTTCAGCTCGACATCGAGGCGGATCATGGCGTCCTGACCCCGGCGGGTGCGCGAGCGCGGGCCGCGCTGCGACGCGGTGCCGAAGAACGCGTCCATGATGTCGGAGAAGTTGCCGAAGCCCGCGCCGAATCCGCCCGCGCCCTGGCCGCCGGCCTGCTGCGAGAGGGGGTCGCCGCCGAGGTCGTAGACCTGCTTCTTCTGCGGATCCGACAGGACCTCGTAAGCGGCGTTGATCTCCTTGAACCGCTCTTGGGTCTTGGGGTCCGGATTCACGTCCGGGTGCAGCTCGCGCGCCAGCCGACGGAAGGCCTTCTTGATCTGGTCCTGCGAGGCGTCGCGGCCGACGCCGAGGACCGAGTAGTAATCCGTGGCCACTTACGACTCCGCGAGGATTTGTCCGACGTAACGTGCCACTGCGCGTACCGCTCCCATCGTTCCGGGGTAGTCCATGCGGGTCGGTCCGACCACGCCGAGTTTGGCGACTGCCTCGTCGCCCGAACCGTAGCCGACCGCGACGACCGATGTGGACGTCAGGCCTTCATGGGCATTCTCATGCCCGATACGTACGGTCATGCCCGAGTCCTTGGCCTCCCCGAGCAGCTTGAGCAGCACCACATGCTCCTCAAGGGCCTCCAGCACCGGCCGGATGGTCAGTGGAAAGTCGTGCCCGAAGCGCGTGAGATTGGCGGTACCGCCGATCACGAGTCGCTCTTCGGTCTCCTCCACCAAAGTCTCCAGCAACACCGACAGCACTGTCGAGACCGTGCCGCGGTCGTCCTGCTCGAAGGACTCCGGAAGATCCTGCACCAACTGCGGCACATCCGCGAACCTGCGGCCCACGACCCGGCTGTTGAGCCGTGCCCGCAGGTCCGCCAGGGACGTCTCGCCGAACGGCGCCTGGCAGTCGATCAGTCGCTGCTCGACCCGCCCGGTGTCCGTGATCAGTACGAGCATCAGGCGGGCCGGGGCCAGCGCCAGCAGCTCGACGTGCCGGACCGTGGAGCGGGTCAGGGAGGGATACTGGACGACCGCGACCTGCCGGGTCAGCTGCGCCAGCAGCCGGACCGTGCGGCCGACCACGTCATCGAGGTCGACGGCGCCGTCGAGGAAATTCTGGATCGCCCGCCGCTCCGGGCTGGACAGCGGCTTGACGCCGGCCAGCTTGTCGACGAACAGCCGGTAGCCCTTGTCGGTCGGGATCCGCCCGGCACTGGTGTGCGGCTGGGCGATGAACCCCTCGTCCTCCAGGGCTGCCATGTCGTTGCGGATCGTCGCCGGGGAGACCCCCAGCTGGTGGCGCTCGGTGAGTGCCTTGGAGCCGACCGGCTCCTCCGTCCCGACATAGTCCTGGACGATGGCGCGCAGCACTTCGAGCCTGCGTTCACTGAGCATTCCGCGCACCTCCAGTCCGGCCGTCCCGGCGTCTCGTTCCTCCTGGCACTCACACGGGCAGAGTGCCAGGCCCTGAGCCAGTGTACGGCCGAGTAGCACAGCCACGGCAAGGGCGGCCGCGCGGAGCACCCGCCCGATGACCGTGTTCGGGCGATCTGCCGGGCAACGCTATCGCGAGGGCGCTAGCGTCTCGGTATGCACACTGCTTGGGAAGAGGCCGGCTGGGAACGGCTTGGTGACGGTGTCGCCAGGCGCCGGATGCCGAGGTGGGACGAGACGATCGGGGTGATCGCGGGGACCACCGGCGTCATGATCGTCGACACCGGTGCGACCCTTCGCGACGGCGCGGAGCTGCGCCGGACGATCCGCGGCGTACTGGGCCGCGACGTGACGCATGTCGCGCTGACCCACCCCCATTTCGATCATGTGCTGGGCACCGCCGCCTTCGCGGGCGTCGAGGTGTTCGGCGCGGCCGGCCTCGGCGACCTCCTGCGGCGCGGCAAGGACGAGCTGCGGCACGACGCGGTACGGCACGGCGTCGACCGGGACGCCGCCGCGGAGGCCGCCGACCTGCTGGTCGCCCCGCACCACCACGTCCACGGCCAGCTGACCGTCGAACTCGGCGACCGTCAGGTGCTGCTCGCCAACGTCGGCCCCGGGCACACCGCCCACGATCTCGCGGTCCTCGTACCGGGCCGGCAGGGCGCACCCGAGATCGTCTTCTGCGGCGATCTGGTCGAGGAGTCCGGTGAGCCCCAGGCGGGCCCGGACGCGCTGCCGCAGCAGTGGCCCGGCGCGCTGGACCGGCTGCTGGCCCTCGGCGGCGAGGACGCGGACTACGTCCCCGGCCACGGCGCCGTGGTGGACGCCGCCTTCGTCCACGCCCAACGGGACGCGCTGGCGGCCCGCTTCGGCGTCGCCCCCGCCCCCTGACCCCTGCCGGGCCGCCCGTCTGCCCGGCTGCCCATCCCTCTCCTGCGAACAGAACAGGCCCCATGCAGAGCAAGCGCTACAGCCCCGACCTGACCCCGCCCTGGAAGAAGCAGCGGCCGGCCCCCGAGGTACCGGCCGACCCCGATCTGGTCGTCGAGGAGGTGACCACGGGGTTCTGCGGCGCGGTGATCCGCTGCGAGAAGACGGCCGAGGGCCCGACGGTCACCCTGGAGGACCGCTTCGGCAAGCACCGTGTCTTTCCGATGACCCCGCGCGGCTTCCTCCTGGAGGGCAAGGTCGTCACCCTCGTACGCCCCCAGGGCCGCCCGGCGCCGAGCGCTCCGGCGCGTACGGCGTCCGGCTCACTCGCCGTCCCCGGCGCACGGGCCCGCGTCGCGCGCGCCGGGCGCATTTATGTGGAGGGCCGGCACGACGCCGAACTGGTCGAGCGGGTGTGGGGCGACGATCTGCGCATCGAGGGCGTCGTCGTGGAGTACCTGGAGGGCATCGACGATCTCCCGGCGATCGTCCGCGGCTTCTCCCCCGGCCCCGACGCGCGGCTGGGCGTGCTCGTGGACCACCTCGTTCCCGGCTCCAAGGAGTCACGGATCGCGGCCGAGGTCACCGGCGCCCATGCGCTGGTCGTCGGCCACCCGTACATCGATGTGTGGGAGGCGGTGAAGCCGTCGTCCGTCGGCATCACGGCCTGGCCGTCCGTCCCGCGCGGGCAGGACTGGAAGACGGGGGTGTGCCGGGCGCTGGGCTGGCCGGACAGCACGGGTGCGGCCTGGCAGCGGATCCTGTCGTGCGTGCACTCCTACAAGGACCTGGAGCCACAACTCCTCGGCCGGGTGGAGGAGCTGATCGACTTCGTTACGGCCGGCGGTGCCGTCTGACGTTGGCGAGAGTCCCGAACTCGTGGGTGTCCAGTACGACATCGAGCTGGTCCAACGGCACGGCGTCGCCGAACTTGAAGATCGACTGCAACTGGTAGTCGGCTGTCTCACCGGTACCAGTGGGCTCAGTGAGCACAACGCAGTGGCCCACGATGGGGTCGATGATCAGGTAGATGGGCAGTCTGCCTGCCGCGTAAATCGAGCGCTTGATGACATAGTCATGATCAACGCTGGTCTTGGACACGACCTCGACGACCATCCTGATCACCTCTGGCGGCATCAGCCGACCGGATCCCGGTCCGGTTCCGCGTTCCACCAGCACGAGGTCTGGCTGGGGCTCACTGGCCTCTTGAGGAAGCGCGACATCCTGGGTTTGCAGGCGCCGCCACATCTTCCTCGGAAATTGGTCCACGACAGCTTCCACGATGTCGTTATGGACCACGTCCGGCCCCGCCATCATCACGATATTCCCCCGGAGGAGCTCGATCTTGACCCCTTCGGGAACCTCAAGATTCTCGAAGAGCTCCGTCATCCGGCGTTCATCCACAGCGGTCATCTCCGTGGCCTCCGTTTCCTGTCGCCGTGTATACGGCACAGGCCAGGAACAGCCTAGGCGGCCCCGCAGGCCCACCACATCGGTTCACTCGTTCGAGCATCAGTCCACCAGATCGCGCACCACGGCGTCAGCCAACAGCCGCCCCCGGAGTGTCAGCACGGCCCGGCCGGCCTCGTACGGCGCCGGCTCCAGCAGCCCGTCCTCCAGGGCGCGGGCGGCCGCCCGCGCCCCCGCCGGGGCGAGCAGGTCCAGCGGGCAGCCGTCCGCGAGGCGCAGCTCCAGCAGGATGCGTTCGACGCGGCGGTCCTCGTCGGCGAGCAGCTCGCGGCCCGCCCCCGGGGAGCGGCCCTCGCTCAGGGCCTGGGCGTATGCGCCCGGGTGCTTCACGTTCCACCAGCGGACGCCGCCGACGTGGCTGTGGGCGCCCGGGCCCGCGCCCCACCAGTCGGCGCCGGTCCAGTACAGCTCGTTGTGGCGGCAGCGGGCGGCGCCGGTGGTGGCCCAGTTGGAGACCTCGTACCAGCGGAACCCGGCGGCGGTCAGGGCCTCTTCCGCGAGGAGGTAGCGGTCGGCATGGACGTCGTCGTCGGTCATCGGGACCTCGCCGCGGCGGATCCGGCGGGCCAGCTGGGTGCCCTCCTCGACGATCAGGGCGTAGGCGGAGACGTGGTCGGGGCCGGCGCCGAGGGCGGCGTCGAGGGACGCCCGCCAGTCGTCGTCGGTCTCGCCCGGCGTGCCGTAGATCAGGTCGAGGTTGACGTGCTCGAACCCGGCGGCGCGGGCAGCGGCGACGCAGGCTTCGGGACGCCCGGGGGTGTGCGTACGGTCGAGGATCTTGAGGACGTGCTGCCGGGCGCTCTGCATGCCGAAGGAGACGCGGTTGAAGCCGCCCCCGCGCAGTTCCGCGAGGTAGCGGGGGTCGACGGACTCCGGGTTGGCCTCGGTGGTGATCTCGGCGCCGGGCGCCAGGCCGAATTCCTCGCGGATCGCGGCCAGCATCCGGGCGAGGTCGGCGGCCGGCAGCAGGGTCGGGGTGCCGCCGCCGACGAAGACCGTCTCGACCGGACGCGGGTCGTCGCCCAGCACCTTGCGGGCCAGCCGGATCTCGTCCACGACGGTGTCGGCGTAGTTGTCCCGGGAAGCCAGGGCGCCGCCGGAGCCGCGCAGCTCACTCGCGGTGTAGGTGTTGAAGTCGCAGTAACCGCAGCGGGTCGCGCAGTACGGCACGTGCAGGTAGAAGCCGAGGGGCCGCCCGGCCGCCCCCGCCAGCGCATGACCGGGCAGCGCCCCGTCCTCGGGCATGGGCTCACCATCAGGCAGTGCGGAAGGCATGCCATCCATTGTCCGTCATGCCGCGGCCGGGCCCGCTCCCCCGCCTACGCGGCCCCGCTCCCCGCCGCCTGGAGCACCAGCAGGGCCAGGTCGTCGTCGGGCGGGGTCGGGCCGAAGGCGTGGACGGTGGTGCGGAGGTGCTCGGCGAGGGCGGTGGCGTCCAGGCCCGCGCCGGCCGCGAGGGCGGTGGCCAGGCCGTCCTCGTCGTCGAAGAGCCGCCGGCCGGAGCGCCGCTCGGTCACCCCGTCGGTGACACACAGCAGGGTCTCGCCGGGGCGGAGGTCGAACGATTCGCTGACGTACGACGCGTCCTCGACCACCCCCAGCAGCATCTGCGGCGCCGCGACGCAGCGGACCGCGCCGTCCGTGCCCAGCACCAGCGGCAGCGGATGGCCGGCGCTGGCGAGGGTGCAGCGGGCGCCGCGCGAGCCACGGGAGTCGCCGGGGTAGGGGACGATCTCCCCGTAGAGCAGGGACAGGAAGCGGGCCTGTTCGCCCTCCACGCGGATCTCGACGGGCGCCTCGGCCCCGGCACCGGCCGCCGCCACCGCGGCCGCGACCGCCGCGACCGAGTCCGCGGCCTCCCGCGCCATGGTCTTGTTGAGCCGGTCGAGCACCGCCGCGACGCCGAAGCCGTCGCGGGCCAGCAGCCGCAGCACCGGCCGGGCCAGCCCGGTCACCGCGGCCGCCTCGGGGCCGCTGCCGCAGACGTCGCCGAGGGCGAAGCACCAGCGGCCGTCCCCGGCGTCGAAGAGGTCCCAGAAGTCGCCGCCCGCCCAGGCACCCTCCCGCGGCTCGTAGACCACCGCCGACTCCACACCGGGCACCTGCGCCCGCCCGCAGGGCAGCAGCCGGCGCTGCAGGACCTGGCTGATGCGCTCCTGACGGCTGTAGGCGCGGGCGGTGGCGACGGCGCGGGCGACCCGGCGGCCCAGGTCCTCGATCAGTGCGACCACCGCGTCGGGGAAGGCCGGCAGTCCGCCCCGGCCGAGCAGCAGGGTGCCCAGCCGCCGGCCGCCGGCGACCAGGGGACAGGCCAGCACGGCGCCGGGCCCGTCGTCGTCCCCCGCTCCATGCGTCCAGGGCCAGCGGACCGGGACGGGTGCGCCGGCGGACGGGTCGCTGCCCGCAAGATCCGGCGGCTGCTTCTCCAGCGCCGCACGCAGCGGGTCGATACGGCACTCGCTGGTGTGCCAGACACCGGCGAGCCGCTGCTCCTCGCCGGCCGGTGCGATGCCCCGGCCGGGCGCCCCGCCGTCGCCGTCGTAGAGCCACACGGCACACCATTCGGCCAGCCGCGGCACGATCAACTGGGCCGCGAGGGCGGCGACCTGGTCCGCGTCGAGCTGGCCGGAGAGCAGGTCGGAGGCCTCGGCGAGGAAGGAGAGGGCGCCGTTGTCGACCCGGCCGGAATCGTGCTCCGGGCGGACGGCGCGGCGCGGCGCCGGTGCGAGGAGCTCCGCGGCCCGCAGCTCACGCTGCAAGAGCCGGTCGTCGAAGGCGAGCTCCGGCTCCAGCCGCCCGGCGTCGTCCGCGGCCCCCATGGGCAGCCGGAACCATACGGTCTTCATGGCCCGGCGGTAGGTGATGCCCCAGGATTCGGCGACCGCGCTGATCAACTGGAGGCCGTGGCCGCCGGTTTCGGAGGCGGCGCTGTCGAGGCGGGCGCGGATCGGCTGGGTGGGGTGGTGGTCGGAGACCTCGATGAGGATGCCGGGACCGGGGGCGCCGTCGAGGCCCGCTCCGGGGGCGGCTTCCGTGTACGGCGCCGCGTACGGCTCGCCGTGGCGGCCCGCGTACGGCTCCGGGCCCGGCCACTGCGCGCCCTGCGGGTCCAGCCGGCAGCGCAGCTCGACGGTGGTGCCCGCATGCACCACCGCGTTGGTCACCAGTTCGCTGACCAGCAGCTCTGCCTCGTCCGCGAGCCGGCTGGTCAGCCGCTGGGCACCGGGAAACTCCTGGCCGGCCCAGTCGACGAGGGCGGACCGGACCAGCCGCCGGGCGGCCGCAGCGGCCCGTGGATCACCGGGCAGGGTGGCCCGCAGGGAACGGGTTGCCGAGCCCCCGCCGGGCTGGCCGGTCATCGTCGTGCGCGCCGCCGTGACGTCGTCGTCCCGTGGAGACGAAGTTGTCGTCCTCATTGAGCAACTCCCGAGCAGCTCCGCTACAGCGCCGGATGCGCCAACAACAGAGTGACAGAACGAGCGCAGTCATAAGCACTGAGTCACACAACTGGGTGGTCGTGGCGTCCAATTCGGCTGACGCGCGGAGGGAGTTGGCCGACGCGCGCAGCGGCGCCCGGAAACCCACCTGGACGAGGGCAGCGGGGACCGCGGTTCCCGCCACGGCCGGCTTCACCCGTACGGGTGCGGCGGTACGGGGCGGGGCCCGGCCCCGTACCGCCGCACCGCGGGCGGCCCGGCCCGCCGCACCGCGGCTACGCCTCGCGCGACCCCGCGTACATCTCGTCGAGCAGGTCCTTGAACGCCCGCTCCACCACCGGCCGCTTGATCTTGAGGCTGGGGGTCACCTCACCGTGCTCGATGTCCAGGTCGCGCGGGAGCAGCCGGAACTTGCGGATCTGCTGCCAGCGCTGGAGCCCTTCGTTGACCCGCTCGACATAGCCGTCGATCAGCTCGCGGGCCTGGTCGGTGGCGACGACCTCGGCATAGCTCTTGCCGGCCAGACCGTGTTCCGCGGCCCAGGTCATGATCGTCGGCTCGTCGAGGGCGATCAGCGCGGTGCAGAAATTCCGGTTGGCGCCGTGCACCAGGACATTGGAGACGAACGGGCAGACCGCCTTGAACTGACCCTCCACCTCGGCCGGCGCGATGTACTTCCCGCCCGAGGTCTTGATCAGGTCCTTCTTGCGGTCGGTGATCCGCAGATAGCCGTCCGGGGAGAGCTCGCCGATGTCGCCGGTGTGGAACCAGCCGTCCTCCTCCAGGACCTCGGCGGTCTTGTCCGGCAGGCCGTGGTAGCCCTGCATGATGCCCGGGCCGCGCAGCAGGATCTCGCCGTCCTCGGCGATCCGCACCTCGGTACCGGGCAGCGGCTTGCCGACCGTGCCGGTGCGGTAGGCCTCGCCGGGGTTGACGAAGCTGGCGGCGCTGGACTCCGTCAGGCCGTAGCCCTCCAGGATGTGGATGCCGGCGCCGGAGAAGAAGTAACCGATCTCCGGGGAGAGCGCGGCCGAGCCGGAGACCGCGGCGCGCAGCCGGCCGCCGAACGCCTCGCGCAGCTTGGCGTAGACGAGCGCATCGGCGATCTTGTGCTTGGCGCCGAGGGCGAAGGGCACCGAGGCGTTGCCGGTGCGGCGGAAGTTGTCCTGCGAGACCTTGGCGTACTCGCGGGCCACCTCGGCCGCCCACTGGAAGATCTTGTACTTGGCGCCACCGCCCGCCCGGGCCTTGGCCGCCACACCGTTGTAGACCTTCTCGAAGATCCGCGGCACGGCCGCCATGTACGTGGGGCGGACCACCGGCAGATTTTCGATGATCTTGTCGACCCGGCCGTCCACGGCGATCACCTGGCCGGTGGCGATCTGCCCGGCGGTCAGCACCTTGCCGAAGACGTGCGCCAGCGGCAGCCAGAGGTACTGCACGTCCTCCTCGGCGACCAGCCCGGTCGCCTGGATCGCGCGGGCCATGTACGACCAGCAGTCGTGCGGCAGCCGGACGCCCTTGGGGCGGCCGGTGGTGCCGGAGGTGTAGATCAGCGTCGCCAACTGGTCGGCGCGCAGCGCGGCGACCCGCTCCTTGACGCACTCCGGGTTGCTCTCCAGATGGGCGGTGCCGCGCTTCTCCAGCTCGGCGAGGGTGAGCACCCAGTCATCGGGGTCCTCGGCCGAGGGCTGGACGCCGGTGTCGTCGATGACGACGACGTGCGCCAGCTCGGGCAGCTCGGCACGCCGCTCGCGGGCCTTGGCGAGCTGTCCGGCGTCCTCCGCGATCAGCACCCGGCTGCCGGAGTCGGCCAGGATGTAGGCGGTCTCCTCGGCGTTGGTGCTGGGGTAGACCGTGGTGGTGGCGGCGCCGGAACACAGCACACCGAGGTCGGCGAGGATCCATTCGACGCGGGTGCCGGCGGCCAGCGCCACCCGCTCCTCGGGGCGCACCCCCAGGGCGATGAGCCCGGCGGCGACGGCGTAGACGCGGTCAGCTGCCTGGGCCCAGCTGATCACCTTCCAGTCGTCCGGCCCCTGCCCCGAGGCGGGCGGGACGGGATAGCGATAGGCCTCGATATCGGGCGTGGCCGCGACCCGCTCCAGGAAGAGGTGTGCCACCGACGGCGGCCGGTTTTCGATCAGCGTGTGGGTGTCCGTCACGGCGTCCTCCGGGGCCCGCTTCGTTGCTGGTGACTCGCGAGTAACCTTGAGCAGAGATCAGAGTAGAGCGCGAGGCGCCGCCGCGTAAGGGGCTGTGGACGACTCGTTCACGATGTGACCGGCGCGATAGGTGTACGTAGCACCCGCAATGCCCGATAGTGCGTCGCACCGGCCCCCGCACCGCGCCCACCTGGCAGAACGGATCACACCGCCCCGACAGCGGGCTCCACATCCCTTCCACATTCCCTCCGGGATTCCTCCCAGGGTTCCTTCCGTCGTGCGGCCGCCATGACGGCAGGGCGCCGGCCCCCGAGGAGACCGGCGCCCTGTCGCACCGCCGCACGCGGCCACTACCGACGGTGCGCCACGCCTTGCTTCTTCTTGTTGCTTCGCGTTTCTTCCTACTTCTTCGCCTTCGCGTCGCCGTCGGAGTCCGAGGACAGCACCGCGATGAAGGCCTCCTGCGGGACCTCCACGCTGCCGACCATCTTCATCCGCTTCTTTCCTTCCTTCTGCTTCTCCAGCAGCTTCCGCTTACGGGAGATGTCACCGCCGTAGCACTTGGCGAGGACGTCCTTGCGGATGGCGCGGACCGTCTCACGGGCGATGACCCGGCTGCCGATGGCGGCCTGGATCGGCACCTCGAAGCTCTGCCGCGGGATCAGCTCGCGCAGCTTGGCGACCAGCCGGACACCGTAGGCGTAGGCCTTGTCCTTGTGGCAGATCGCGGAGAACGCGTCGACCTTGTCGCCGTGCAGCAGGATGTCGACCTTCACCAGGTCGGCGACCTGCTCGCCGGTGGGCTCGTAGTCCAGCGAGGCATAGCCACGGGTCTTGGACTTGAGCTGGTCGAAGAAGTCGAAGACCACCTCGGCGAGCGGGAGGGTGTAGCGGATCTCGACCCGGTCCTCGGAGAGGTAGTCCATGCCGAGGAGGTTGCCGCGACGGTTCTGGCACAGCTCCATGATCGCGCCGATGAACTCGCTGGGCGCCAGGATCGTGGCCCGGACGACCGGCTCGTGCACCTTGTCGATCTTGCCCGTCGGGAACTCGCTCGGGTTGGTGACCTCGTGCTCGGCGCCGTCCTCCATGTCCACGCGGTAGACCACGTTGGGGGCGGTGGCGATCAGATCGAGGCCGAACTCGCGCTCGAGGCGCTCGCGGATGACCTCCAGGTGCAGCAGGCCCAGGAAGCCGACGCGGAAGCCGAAGCCGAGGGCCGCGGAGGTCTCCGGTTCGTAGACCAGCGCGGCGTCGTTGAGCAGGAGCTTGTCCAGCGCGTCGCGCAGCTCGGGGTAGTCCGAGCCGTCCAGCGGATACAGCCCCGAGAACACCATCGGCTTGGGGTCCTTGTAGCCGCCCAGCGCCTCCTCGGCCCCCTTGGTGAGCTGGGTGATCGTGTCACCCACCTTGGACTGCCGGACGTCCTTCACACCGGTGATCAGATAGCCGACCTCACCGACGGACAGCCCGTCGGCGGGCTTCATCTCAGGCGAGTTGGTGCCGATCTCCAGCAGCTCGTGCGCGGCGCCGGTGGACATCATCTTGATGCGCTCGCGCTTGCCGAGCGTGCCGTCGACGACCTTCACGTACGTCACGACACCGCGGTAGGCGTCGTAGACCGAGTCGAAGATCATCGCGCGGGCCGGGGCGTCCTTGACGCCGACCGGGGCCGGCACCTCACGGACGACCTTGTCCAGCAGCTCGGGCACGCCGACGCCGGTCTTGGCGGAGACCCTCAGCACGTCCTCGGGGTCGCAGCCGACCAGATTGGCCAGCTCGGCGGCGAACTTCTCGGGCTGCGCGGCCGGCAGATCGATCTTGTTGAGGACGGGGATGATCGTGAGGTCGTGCTCCATCGCCAGATAGAGGTTGGCGAGCGTCTGGGCCTCGATGCCCTGAGCGGCGTCGACAAGGAGGATGCAGCCCTCGCACGCGGCGAGCGAGCGGGACACCTCATAGGTGAAGTCGACGTGGCCCGGGGTGTCGATCATGTTGAGGATGTGGGTCGTGCCACTCCCCTCTTCCCCCTCGGAGGGGTCCCAGGGCAGCCGGACCGCTTGGGACTTGATCGTGATGCCGCGCTCGCGCTCGATGTCCATGCGGTCGAGGTACTGCGCGCGCATCTGCCGCTGGTCGACGACACCGGTGAGCTGGAGCATCCGGTCGGCGAGCGTCGACTTGCCGTGGTCGATGTGCGCGATGATGCAGAAGTTACGGAGGAGGGCCGGATCGGTACGGCTCGGCTCCGGCACGTTCGTAGGGGTCGCGGGCACGCAGGGTCCATTCAGTGAACGCGGGTAGGCGGGACTCGGGTATATGACGTCTCCCCCCATGGTCCCATGCGCGAGGGCCCCGGTCCGGTTTGGGCGGGGCGGGGAGGGGGCGAGGGCGTCCGGCAGGGTGCGGGAACGCCGGTCGGGTGGAGGCTGGAGCGCGGCTCGGGTGGCGGGCGGAGGCCTTCGGAGGGCGGAGCCCGGCGCCGTGGCGGGACGGGGGCAGCGGGCCGGCCGGAGGGCAGGTCCGGTCCGGTTTGGGAGGCCGTAGACCCTGCTGGTAGCCTGGTCCACTGCGCTTCGTGCCCTCTTTCGTGCGTGGCGCAACTCGAAACTCCAACGAACCTGAAAAGGCTCTTTCGTGGCGAACATCAAGTCCCAGATGAAGCGGATCAAGACCAACGAGAAGGCTCGTCAGCGCAACAAGGCTGTCAAGTCCACTCTGAAGACCGCGATCCGTCGCACCCGCGAGGCCGTGGAGGCCGGTGACCTGCAGAAGGCCGCCACCGCCCAGGCCGAGGCCGCCAAGAAGCTCGACAAGGCCGTCAGCAAGGGTGTCATCCACAAGAACGCCGCCGCCAACAAGAAGTCGGCGCTGGCGAAGAAGGTCGCGACCCTCAAGGGCTGACCTTCCCCCGGACGAAGCTCACCGGCCCGACCAGGCCTGGATCTTCATCCACCCGCAGCATCTGCAGTACCCCTGCCGACAGGGACCCAGCGGCCCCTCTCTCCGCTCCCTGACCGGTGCACCACCGCGCCGCACACGGCCTGCGTTCGCCACGCGGGTGCGGCGCACCCGGCTCGCCCGGCGTCCACCGCCGACGAAGCCACTTTCGCTTGAGACGAAGGCCCCGCCTCCCCCTTCCCCAGGGACGAGGCGGGGCTTTTGTCGTGCGTGGGGGCTGTGGGGTCCGGATTGTGGGGGTTGCATTTCGGGATTTGCGTTACGGGGGTTGGGATACGGGGTTTGCGTTGAGGGCATTTGCTGTGCGAGGCATTCCGTGCGGGACTTGTTGCGGCGGATTCGATACGGGGGTTTCCTGCGTGGGTATTTGTGCAGGGGATTCGCGTGAGGGCCATGAGGTAAGGGAGCTGCCGTGGGATTCCCGTTATGCCGTGGGATTCCCGTTATTACGGCGCTCTTGCATCCGGGGCGCGGCCGGCACTCGCGGGTCGGCGGCCTGGGTCATGCGTACCTGTCACGGCGGGTTGTGGCGGCGTGGCGGAAGGTTCCGGCTCCGTCACCGGTGTCCTCTAGTTGTGGCTACAAAATAACGGGACCCTGCGCTTCCGCTTGTTTCCCGTCCCGACCTGCCGCTTCGCGGGCTACGACACTTCGGAAAAATCTGCTGCGCAGAGTCGGTTCTGTTTTCGGTGATGTCCGCTAATCTTCGGCCATGTCGATATCGGGGGAACAAAACAATCCATACTCCCAGCCACCACCCCATCCCTACGGTCAGGTGCCCGCGCCACAGCATCCGGTGCCCCCGCCGCAGAATCCGTACGCACAACAGCCCGCGCCACAAGGGCCGGGCGGCGGATACGGCTATCCGGCGGCCGGCATCCCCTCCCCTCCACCGGGGCCGCCCGGCACACCCGTAGGAGCGCCCGGCGCTCCTGAAGGTGCGGGCCGCGCCAAGACCGGCTGGCTCTGGGCGATCGGCGGCGCCGTCGCCGCCTCCGCGATCTGGGCCTCCGTGCTGTTCGCCACCGGCAGCTTCTCCGACGAGCCCAGGCCCGACCTGGCGGGGTATGCCTACCGCGGCGATCTGTGCGCGGACACCTCGCTGGCCCCGTTCGAGAACGCCCACTTCAAGACCAAGGCGAGCACGTCCTCCAAGGACGCCAACCCGGAACACAGCGGCGCCCAGCTGAACACCATGGACACCATGTCGTGCAACGTCTCGCTGGAACCGGAGCACGCCGGCAGCTCCGACTACTCCTCGACCTGGATGTACAACACCGTCACGCTGCACAAGAAGACCGACCCGGCACCTGAGTTCGCCGACGGCTACCTCTCGTACGAGAAGCAGGAGACCTCGACCCGCTACACGGTCGAGAACGTGCCGGGCATCGGTGACGAGGCCTACCTCGTGACCCGGAAGGACGACGGCAGCTCAAGCAACAGCTCGTATGTGATCCTCGCCGTCCGGGACGGCTGGGTGACGTTCCAGTCGACGTGGTCGAGTTATGCGTCGAGCAGCAGCACGGCCAGGCAGCCGACCTCCACCGAGGTGGCGACGATGCTGAAGACCAGCGCGACGGAGACGCTCAAGCGGCTGCAGAGCGCGCGGTCGCGGTAAGCAGGCGCGATATGCGGTAAGCGGTACGCGGTACGCGGTAAGCAGTCGCGAGGAGGATCACCGGTTGGGGGCGCGAGAACGCGAGATGGGGCTCGGCGGGCCGGCGGGGGCACGCGACGGCCCGCCGCGGCCCCGCGGATCGTCGGGTGCCGCCCCTGCCGCGCCCCCTGCCGTCCGTGGCGCCCGTACGCCCGGCCCACGGCGCGTGGCCGTACCTCCGCCGCAACGCGCCGCGCGCCACCGCTTCTTCAGCGCGAACGGGCCGCCCGGGCGATCACCACGACGGCCTTCTCCAGGGCGTACGCCGGATCGTCCCCGCCGCCCTTGACGCCCGCATCGGCCGCCGCCACCGCGCGCAGCGCCGTGGCCACGCCGTCCGCCGACCAGCCGCGCATCTGCTGGCGCACCCGGTCGATCTTCCAGGGCGGCATGCCCAGTTCGCGGGCGAGGTCGCCGGGGCGAGCGCCGCGCGGGGCGGAGGCCAGCTTGCCGATGGCGCGGACGCCCTGGGCGAGCGCGCTGGTGATCATAACGGGGGCCACGCCGGTGGAGATCGCCCAGCGCAGTGCCTCCAGCGCCTCGGCGGCCCGGCCCTCGACGGCACGGTCCGCGACGGTGAAGCTCGACGCCTCGGCCCGGCCCGTGTAGTAGCGCGCGACGACGGCCTCGTCGATCATGCCCTCGATATCGGCGACCAGCTGCGAACAGGCCGACGCCAGCTCCCGGAGATCGCTGCCGATCGCCTCGACCAGTGACTGGCATGCCTCGGGCGTCGCCGAACGTCCCACCGCGCGGAACTCGCCCCGGACGAAGGCCAGCCGGTCGGCCGGCTTGGTCATCTTGGGGCAGGCGATCTCCCGCGCACCGGCCTTACGGGCGGCGTCCAGCAGGCCCTTCCCCTTGGCGCCGCCGGCATGCAGCAGCACCAGGGTGATCTCCTCGGCGGGCGCGCCGAGATACGCCTTGACGTCCTTGATCGTGTCCGCGGACAGATCCTGGGCGGCCCGCACCACCACGACCTTGCGCTCGGCGAACAGGGAGGGGCTGGTCAGCTCGGCGAGGGTGCCGGGCTGCAGCTGGTCGGGGGTGAGGTCGCGCACATCGGTGTCCGCGTCGGCCGCCCGGGCAGCCGCCACCACCTGCTGCACCGCGCGGTCGAGCAGCAGATCTTCCTGGCCCACCGCGATCGTGACGGGGGCGAGCGGGTCGTCGTGAGCTGTCTTCCTGGCCATCGCGGTCCAGCATCCCACGCCCCACTGACAACCGGCCCACTGACAACCGGCCTCGGACCGCCCTCCCCCTGCCGGTTCGGACCGCCCTCCCCTGTCGGACAATGGCCAGGTGAACGATGCTTCCCCACACCCACGACACGTACGGCATGTGCTGGTACTGCCCGACCGCGACGCAGCGGAGGAGGTGGCCGAAGCCCTCACGGAGCGCTTCGGTCTCGCCGAGGAGCCGCAGCTCGTACGGGACGCCCTGGCTGGTGAGGACGACGCCGAGGATGCGCAGTGGCTGGTGGTGGTCGAAGACCCGGACGCCGCCCACGACCCGGAGCAGCTGCACGACCTCGCGGCGGAGCACGAGGGCTGGCGCGAGGCCGAGTGACCCCCGGAGCCGGGTATCCGGAGCCGGGGCGGGTGTGGGGCGGCGGGCGGGTGCCCCATAGCGCGTGATGTCGCCCGGCGTCGAGCCTCAGGCCTCGGTGCCGGGCCCGGACGCCCTCGCCCCACCGACCACCGGCTCTCGCTCCAGCACGATCCCGAAGTGCTCGCGGTAGGCGGCGAGGACCTCGCCCGCGCCCACCTCGCGCTCCTCGCGTATGCCGTCCGCCCCGGTGAACACGAGCGTACGACCGGAGAGGGTGACCCGCCCGGTCTCCGTCAGCCGGGAGCACACCAGGGACTGGGTGAACTGCGACCGGGGCGAGGTCCGGTTCCACCAGCAGCCCACCTCGAAGTCCGCCAAGGCACGCGGGCGTTGCTCGATGCGGTACTGCGGGGATCCGTCCCTGAGCACATCGAGATCCCCCTCCGCCGTGTCCTCGATCCGGAACACCCCGCCCGGGTCACTCTGCTCGGCACGGCTGTCCCAGCGGAGCGGGAAGTGGCTGTGCCGGCCGAAGCCGACGTCAGCGAGCCACGGCCCGTCCGGCGTCGCGACGCGCAGGACGAGGTGGTCATACGGGATCCCGGGCCCCTCGGGGCCGAACACGCGGGCGGACAGCATCTCGACCTCGTAGCCGAGTGCGCGCAGCAGCATGGCGAAGGCGCCGTTGAGCTCGTAACAGAAGCCGCCGCGCCGGGCTCGGACGATCTTGTCCAGCAGCGGCTGTTCCGCGAGCTCGATCTCCTCGCCGAGGTGGAGGGAGAGGTTCTCGAAGGGGACGGCCCGCAGATGACGGAGGTGCAGCGCACGCAGCGCGTCGGCATCGGGGGACGCGGGGCGGGCGGCGCCCATCCGGTCGAGGTAGGCATCGGCAGCAGCGGCATCCATCAGGTGTCTGTCCTCTCCGGAGCGAACCAGCGGCGGGCCCGTCCTCTTGCGGCGGACTTCCCTGACTGTCCGAGCCTACGCGGCCCGCTCGGGGCCCCGGCCGGACCGGCACGGGGCCTTCGGCCACCGGCTGGACCCACGCGGGGTGTGCGCGCATGAGCCGGGGTCGCGAGGCTGGTCCGGATCCCGCCCGGGCCCGCACGGCTGCTCCGGCCCCCGGCCGGGCCGCGCGTCTTCTCCTGCCCATGGCCTGCGGCGCCAGGGTCCGGTGGCCGCTCACCGTCGCGGACAGCCTGGCCGTGGCGCCCAGGATCGCCAGGGACCCGTCGGTGTCCGTACGCAGCACCCGTACGCCCTGGGCGCGCAACGCCGTGAGGGTGCCGAGGGCCGGATGGCCGTACGGATTGCCGGCACCGCAGGAGATCAGTGCCAGACGGGGTGCCAACCGGCGTATCAGCAGCGGGTCCTGATGGGCGGAGCCGTGGTGCGCCACCTTCAGGACATCGACCGCTCCCAGCTCCGGATGAGCCGCCCACAGTGCTCGTTGTGCAGGTGGTTCGAGGTCGCCGAGGAGCAGGATGGTCAGTCCTTGCGTATGGACGAGCAGGGTGACGCTGGCGTCGTTCGGGCCGTCGAGGGCTGCGGAACCGTTGCGGCCATCGAGGCCGGCAGCCTGTCTGTCGGGAGCACCCGGGCCGCCTGGGCCGGGGAGGTCAGGGAGGCCGGGTGGCCACAGGACCTCCCAGCTGAGCGGCCCCAGGTGACGCCGCTCCCCCGCTGCCGCGCGGACGATCGGGACCCCGGCCGCGGCAGCCGTGGTGCGCACGAACTGCGCCTGGCCGGGCGGATCCTCCAGAGTCGTGGTCTCGATCGCGCCGACCGAACGGCCGCGGAGCGCCCCCGGAAGCCCGTCCACATGGTCTGCGTGAAAGTGCGTCAGGACGAGCAGCGGGATGCGGCGGACGCCCAGGTCCGTGAGACATCGGTCGATGGCACGGGGCTCCGGTCCGGTGTCCACCACCAGCGCCGTACCGTCCCCGGCCGCCAGCACGAGGCCGTCGCCCTGCCCCACGTCGCAGACCACCGCTCGCCAGCCGGGCGGCGGCCAGCCGGTGATGACGCGGGTGAACGGAGCCGGACGGCAGACCGCCAGGAGCACCGCCAGCGCACACACCGCGCAGAGCCAGGGACGGCGCAGCAACCGGCGGCCCACCAGTACCAGGACCACCAGCACGACCGCCAACATCAGCCCACCGGCCCAGCCACCCGGCCACTCGAACTCCGCTCCCGGCAACGCCGCGCCCGCACGGGCCACCCCGGCGATCCATTCGGCGGGCCAGCCCGCGCACCACGCCAGCGCCCGGGCGACCTGCAACGCGACGGGGGCGGCAGCGAGCGCGGCGAAACCCAGCACCGTCGCAGGGCCCACGGCGAGTTCGGCCAGCAGATTGCAGGGCACGGCCACCAGCCCCACCCGGGCCGCCAGCACGGCGACAACGGGTGCGCAGACCGCCTGGGCGGCGGCCGCGGCGGCGATCACCTCGGCGATCCGGGGCGGCACCCGGCGCCGTTGCAGTGCGATGCTCCAGCGCGGTGCGAGCAGCAAGAGCGCGCCGGTCGCCAGAACGGACAGCAGAAAGCCGTAGCTGCGGGCGAGCCACGGGTCGTACAGCACCAGCAGCAGGACCGCGGCTGCGAGCGCGGGCAGGAGTGAGCGACGGCGGCCGGTGCCGATCGCGAGCAGCGTGATCAGCCCGCAGGCGGCGGCCCGCAGCACGCTCGGATCCGGACGGCACACCACGACGAAGGCCAGGGCGAGCGCGCCTCCGACCACCGCCGTGCCGCGCAACGACAGCCCCAGCCGCGGCGCCAGCCCGCGGCGCTCGGCACGCGTCGCGAGGTGGGGCGGCCCGATCAACAGGGCCAGCACAATCGTCAGATTGCTGCCCGAAACGGCGAGCAGATGCGTCAGATCGGTGGCGCGGAAGGCGTCGTCGAGATCCGGCGGCACGCGCGAGGTGTCCCCCACGACGAGCCCCGGCAACAGCGCACGGGCATCGGGGCGCAGCCCGTCGGCGGCCTCGCGCAAGCCCTCCCGCAGGCTTCCCGCCAGCCGTCCCAGAACGGTCGGCGCACCGACCTTGACCGGCGGAGCATCAGCGGTGACCCGCAGCACGGCCGCAACCTGAGCGGCCGGTGACAGCGGCGGCGCGGCGCGTGCCACCACCCGGATACGGGCCGAGGGCAGCAGCCCACGCCATGCCGACCAGAGGCCCTCCCTGCCTGCGTCGCGGTGTGCCGGGCCCGGCTCGTGGAGGGTGGCACCCGGGCCCCCTCCGCGCTGCTGTACGACGACCAGGGCCGGCGTGCGGACCGCGGTGACCTTGCCGTTCGGCGCCGTGACGCGTACGGCCTCGGCCGTGAACACCAGTACCGGGGGCATCCGTTGGGACCCCCGCACCGTGGGGCGGGTCGGCCGAGGGTCGCCGGTCACCTCCAGCTCGACCGTGACCTGCGCAAACTGCTCCGCCAGGGCCGGCAGCGGCCCGCGCCGCAGATCCGATGCGTGCAACGCCGCGGATGCGGCCCCCGCCCCGGCGCACAACAGCACCGCCGCCAGGGCGACCAGCGTCCCCGCCGACCGAACGCCACAAGAGCGGGCACGGGGCACCGTCGTTCCCCGCCCGTCGGTGTCGGCCCGCGGCGTGACGCCATCCCCCTCGGCCGCCCCTGGGCCACGTCCCGCCCCGTACCGCACCACGGCCACCCACCACACGCACACCGCGAGCAGCACGGCCACGGCCACCGCCACCGCCACTCCCCCGCCGGGAACGCCCAGGCTGATCGCCGCAGCCGCCCAGGCCGCCAGCGCGGGCGCGACCAGCCGCAGATCGACCGGGCCGTCTTGATGCGGGTCCGAGGAACCGTGCCGCGATACGGCCCGGGCATGCACGGTGGCGCGCGAACCGGTCATGGCTCCACCAAGGGCCGCAGATCGGCGAACCGGCGATCACCGATGCCGGTCACCTGGCGGAGCTGTTCCACCGACGTGAATCCACCGTGCTGGGTGCGGAATTCGATGATGTGGCGAGCCAGCACGGGTCCCACTCCGGGGAGGGAGTCGAGCTGCTGCTCGGTCGCCGAGCCCAGGCTGACCGGACCACCTGGGCCGCCGGCACCGCCTCCGGCACTCGGTAACCCACTTCCCGAGCCGCCGGCCCCAGCGCCACTCGGACCGGACCCACCACCGCCACCGGCACCGGCCCCGCCACCAGGCGCACCCACCACGATCTGCTCGCCATCGGTCAGCCGACGGGCCCGGTTGAGCCCCCGGATGCTCGCCCCGCGCAGCACTCCACCCGCGGCCTGCAGCGCGTCCATCACCCGCGACCCCGGCGGCATCCGGTGAACTCCGGGATGCCGCACCTTGCCCGTCACATCGACGACCAGCTGCCGGCCCGCCTCCCCCGGCGGACCATTCGCCACCGCGGCGGCAGACGAGGACGGCAGTGACGACGAGCGCGAGGCGGGGCCGGGTGCGCCCGCGGACCGGTCGGCAGCCGGGGCCCGGACCGGCTCGGGACGTCCGGTCCAGAAGTGCTGGACAGCGAATCCCACGGCCACCACCAGGACGAGGACCAGGGCGGCGAGCGCCTTCGGGTCGGTGCCGCACCGTAACTGCACCCAGAGCGGAAGCCGTTCACGCACGGCAAGCCACAGCCGCTCACGGCGGCGAGGGTCCGGCGGACCGTGCTCCGGAGGCGGCGGTCCGGCCCCGGAGCCCACCCCCGCGTCGCCGAAGATCGCCGCAGCCCGAGCCCGCACCTGCTCGCGTTCCCCCGCACGCCCCTGCGCCGCACCCGATGGCCTCGAAGCGCCGGAGCCCTCCGGGAGAACCACCGGATGGAACGGAGCCGAAGAGGCCAACGAGGCCGACAAGGGCGACGACGCTGACGACGCTGACGACGCTGACGACGCTGACGAGGAAGAACGTGCCGACGAAGACGAATCCGCAGGCCACATGGAGTGAGACGAGTTCATACCGACCGACGCTAAGCACTCCGCGCGGATCTCGCCGAGGTGCCTCACATCCGGTGGACAGCGCCCCAGTTGTGGATAACTTCGTCACCCACGGGGCGCTCCGCCGCACCTCTCAGCGCGGCGACACCACAGCCCCCAGCAGCCCTGGTCCCGTATGCGCGCCGATCACCGCGCCGACCTCGCTCACATGCAGCTCGTGGAGGCCGGGCACCCGCTCCCGCAGCCGCTGGGCCAGCGCGTCCGCGCGCTCCGCCGCGGCGAGATGGTGCACCGCGATATCGACCTGGCCCTCGCCCGCCCGCTCCACGGCGATTTCCTCCAGCCGGGCGATGGCCTTGGAGGCCGTACGGACCTTCTCCAGCAGTTCGATCCGCCCGTCGGACAGTTGGAGGAGCGGTTTGACGGCAAGAGCGGAGCCGAGCAGCGCCTGGGTCGCGCCGATCCGGCCGCCACGGCGCAGATAGTCGAGGGTGTCGACGTAGAAGTAGGCGGAGGTGCCGGCGGCGCGCTTCTCCGCGGCCGCTACCGCGTCGTCCGCGTCCCCGCCGGCCTCGGCCGTCTCCGCGGCGGCGAGCGCGCAGAAGCCCAGGGCCATCGCGACCATCCCGGTGTCCACGACGTGGACCGGTACCGGCGCGTCCTTGGCCGCGAGCACCGCCGCGTCATAGGTGCCGGAGAACTCGGAGGAGAGGTGGAGCGAGACGATGGCGTCCGCGCCGGCGTCCGCGACCGTGCGGTAGGTCTCCGCGAACATCGTGGGGCTGGGCCGGGAGGTCGTCACCGGCCGGCGCTTCTGGAGCGCCTCCGCGACGGATCTCGCGGAGATCTCGGTGCCCTCTTCCAGGGCCTGGTCCCCCAGGACGACGGTCAGCGGCACGGCCGTGATGTGGTGGCGTTCGAGAGCCGTCCGCGGCAAGTAGGCCGTGGAATCGGTGACGATCGCGACATGGCGGGACATGAATGGGAGGTTATCCGGGGATCCGGACGGCGCACAGTGCGGGCCCCTCCCCAAGATCTTCCAGGTTTCCCCAAAGCTCTGCCAAGAGCCCGCCCCC
>NZ_SDIG01000081.1:0-27821 GCF_004122755.1 Streptomyces sp. TM32 | reverse complement strand
GGACCGCAGGACGGAGTCCGGAGGGCCGGTCCCGCAGCCGAACAGCCAGCGCAGCGGCAACCAGCCCGCCGCAGGCGAGCCCCCACGGCGGGACAGCCGACAACGTACGGCGCGCCGCAAAGCGCAGGCGTCACGGCGGGAAAGCCGACAACGTCCGGCGTCAGATCACCGCGTGCGACGGCCCGCGCCGCCGTTGTTCCGCGCGCGCCACGTCCTCCGCCGCGCGCAAAGCGCGCACGGCGTTCTGCCAAGTCAGCTTGGCCACGTCGGACTCGGACCACTTCCGGTCCAAGAGTTCGGCGATCAGATTCGGGTAGCCCGCGACATCCGCCAGGCCGTCTGGCGTGAACGCGGTGCCGTCGAAGTCCCCGCCGATGCCGAGGTGGTCGACGCCGGCGACCTCCCGCATGTGGTCGAGGTGGTCGGCGACGGTCGCCACGGTGGCCTTCGGCCGCGGGTGGGCGGCCTCGAAGGCGCGCTGGACGGCCATGCCGGCCTCGGTGGTGTCGAGGTGGTGCAGCCCGTGCGCCCGCATGTTCTCGTCGGCGCGCTGCGTCCACGCGACGGCGTCCGGCAGCACGAACTTCGGCACGAAGGTGGCCATCGCGACCCCGCCGTTGGCGGGCAGCTGTGCCAGCACGTCGTCGGGGATGTTGCGCGGGTGGTCGCAGACGGCGCGCGCGGAGGAGTGCGAGAAGACCACCGGCGCGGTGCTGACCCGCAGCGCGTCGCGCATGGTGGCGGCCGAGACGTGCGAGAGGTCGACCAGCATCCCGCAGCGGTTCATCTCCCGGACGACCTCCTCGCCGAAGGCGGTCAGACCGTTGTGGCGGGCCTCGTCGGTGGCGGAGTCCGCCCAGTCGATGGTGTCGTTGTGGGTGAGCGTCATGTAGCGCACGCCCAGCCGGTACAGCGCGCGCAGGGTGCCCAGCGAATTGTGGATGGAGTGGCCGCCCTCGGCACCCATGAGGGACGCGATCCGGCCCTCGGCGCGGGCCGCCTCCATGTCGTCGGCGGTCAGCGCCAGGCGCAGCTCTCCGGGGTAGCGGGCGACCAGCTCCCGGACCACGTCGATCTGTTCGAGGGTGGCGCTGACGGCCTTGTCGCCCGCGTAGTCGGCGCGTACGTACACCGACCAGAACTGCGCCCCGACGCCGCCGGCCCGCAGCCGCGGCAGATCGGTGTGCAGATGCGCGGACTGGTCGGTGGCGATGTCGCGCCGGTCGAGGTCGTAGCGGACCTGCTCACGCAGCGCCCAGGGCAGGTCGTTGTGGCCGTCGACGACGGGCCAGCGGGCGAGCAGATCCCGGGCGGCCGCCCGGGAGGAGCTCACCGGCCGCCCCCGAAGCCGAAGCCGCCCGGGGCGGCGACCTTGTTGCGCAGCCGCTTGCCCTTCTCGGTGGCCTGGTCGTTCAGCTCCTGCTGGAACTCCCGCATCCGGCCGAGGAGTTCGGCGTCCTGGGTGGCGAGGATCCGGGCGGCGAGCAGCCCGGCGTTGCGGGCCCCGCCGACCGAGACGGTGGCGACCGGGACGCCGGCCGGCATCTGCACGATGGACAGGAGGGAATCCATGCCGTCCAGGTACTTGAGCGGGACGGGGACGCCGATGACCGGGAGCGGGGTGACCGACGCGAGCATCCCGGGGAGGTGGGCCGCGCCCCCGGCGCCCGCGATGATCGCCTTCAGCCCCCGGCCGGCCGCCTCCTCGCCGTACGCGATCATCTCGCGCGGCATGCGGTGCGCCGAGACGACGTCGACCTCGTAGGGGATCTCGAACTCGTCGAGGGCCTGGGCGGCGGCCTCCATGACGGGCCAGTCGGAGTCGGAGCCCATGACGATGCCGATGAGCGGGGCGCCGGCCGTCTCGGGCGAGGGGGTGTCGGCGGTCGGGGCCGGACGGTTGTCGGGCGACGGGCTGGACGTCATTCGGTGATCGTTCCTCGCAGATAGCCGGCGGCATGAGCGGCGCGCTCGCGCACGTCGGCCAGGTCGTCGCCGTAGGTGTTGACGTGTCCGACCTTGCGGCCGGGCTTCACGTCCTTGCCGTACATATGGATCTTCAACTGCGGGTCCCGCGCCATGCAATGGAGGTACGCGTAGTACATGTCGGGATAGTCGCCGCCGAGCACGTTGGCCATGACCGTCCAGGGGGCGCGCGGGCGCGGGTCGCCGAGCGGGAGGTCGAGCACGGCACGGACGTGGTTGGCGAACTGCGAGGTGATCGCGCCGTCCTGGGTCCAGTGGCCGGAATTGTGCGGGCGCATGGCGAGCTCGTTGACGAGGATCCGGCCGTCGGCGGTCTCGAAGAGCTCGACGGCCAGATGGCCGACGACGCCCAGCTCCTGGGCGATCCGCAGCGCCAGCTGCTGGGCCTGGCCGGCGAGTTGCTCGTCGAGGTCGGGCGCCGGGGCGATCACGGTGTCGCAGACCCCGTCGACCTGGATGGACTCCACGACCGGGTAGGCCACGGCCTGGCCGTGCGGGGAGCGGACGATGTTGGCCGCCAGTTCGCGTGCGAAATCGACCTTTTCCTCCGCGAGGACGGGCACCCCGGCACGGAACGGCTCGGCGGCCTCCTTGGAGGATCGCACGACCCAGACGCCCTTGCCGTCATAGCCCCCGCGGACGGTCTTGAGGACCACCGGGAAGCCGTCCGGCGCCTGCCCGCCACCGAGCTCGGCCGCGAAGCGCTCGACGTCCGCGGGGTCGGAGACGATGCGGTGGCGTGGACAGGGCACGCCGATCGCGTCCAGTTTCGCCCGCATCACCCCCTTGTCCTGGGCGTGCACCAGCGCATCGGGGCCGGGCCGGACGGGGATCCCGTCGGCCTCCAGGGCCCGCAAATGCTCGGTGGGAACGTGCTCGTGATCGAAGGTGATCACATCGCAGCCATGAGCGAAGGCACGCAGCGTGTCCAGATCGCGGTAGTCGCCGATGACGACATCACCGACCACCTGAGCCGCCGAGTCCTGCGGAGTGTCGCTGAGGAGCTTGAATCTGATGCCGAGGGGGATACCCGCCTCGTGGGTCATACGGGCGAGCTGACCGCCGCCCACCATGCCGACTACCGGGAACGTCACGCCCCCAGGGTATCCGTACCGCGCCGCGGCCCGGACCCCGGCTTGGATGATCCTCTGAGTTCGCACGTTCGACGATCGCCGACAGCGGACCGCCGCCTGCCCCGACTCCCGGGCCGGCGGGCACGTCCGGCGCCCGGAACGGGCCCGGCGAGGGGGAGGCCGGATGGAGAACAGCGGCATAACCAGGGGCACGAGGACGCTGGTGATCGTGGTCGCGATCGCCGCGCTGCTCATCGCCCTGCACTCCGTTTTCAGCCAACTGTCCGCGCCGCGGATCTATGACGCCGACGAGACCGAGATCGCGGTCTCCCCCGGTGACCGCTTCAGCGTGCAGGTCGACGACGAGGGCACCGACGGCTACCGCTGGATCATCGCCGAGCCCCGCCCCGACCCGGCCGTCGTGCGGGCCACCGGCTCCCGGGTGGTCCCCGGCGGCGCACGGGCCGGCTCGGGCCCGGTCCGCCGCCTCGGCTTCCGGGCCGTCCGCCCGGGCCGCACCGACGTACGGCTGCTGCGCTGCCGGCGTTGCGGCACCGGAGCGGCCGACGAGGCGGGCGCCCGCAGCCTCAACTTCCGGGTGACCGTGGGCTGACCCCCACGGCCCGCAGGGGGGTGGGCCCGGAGTTGTCGGGCGGCAAGCAGCACCGTCGGCCCGTGGTTAGCATGAGGGAGCGGACCAGCGTTGACGGCCGCGGACACCGCCCACGACGGGGAGCTGAACGATCACCATGAGTGAACGGAGCGCACTGCGGTCGAGGCTGGAGGCGCTCACCCGGGAATTGGTGAAGTTCGGTGCGGTCGGCGGCGCGGGCGTCGTGGTCAACTTCGTGGTGTTCAACCTCGTACGGCATCTGACCGAGGTGCCCGTCGTGCGGGCCAGCATCGTGGCGACCGTCGTGGCGACCGGCACCAACTATCTCGGTTACCGCTACTTCACCTACCGCGACCGCGACAAGCGGGGCCGCACGAAGGAGCTGACGCTCTTCCTGCTGTTCAGCGTCGTCGGCCTGGTCATCGAGAACGGCGTGCTCTACATCGCGACCTACGGCTTCGACTGGGACTCCCCGCTGCAGAGCAACGTCTTCAAGTTCCTCGGCATCGCCGTCGCCACGCTCTTCCGCTTCTGGTCCTACCGCACCTGGGTCTTTCGTGCGCTGCCCGCGCGCAAGGCCGTGGCGACCGCCGAGTCCTTCCTCGCCGACGACTCACCGCGCCCGCGCAGCGCCTCGCGGAGGTAACCCGGGCCGCGGGCAGGTAGCCCGAGCCGCGGCCGCTATTCCTCGGTGGGCTCCTGCTCCCGGGCCAGGAACAGCGCGAAGACCGGCGGATGCTGCTGGAGCAGTTCGAGCCGCCCGCCGTCCGCCTCCGCCAGGTCCCGGGCCACGGCCAGCCCCAGCCCCGTGGAGTTACGGCCGGAGACGGTCCGCTCGAAGACCCGCGAGCCCAGGTCGGGCGGGACGCCGGGGCCGGCGTCGGTGACCTCGACGACCGCCTGGTTGCCGGTGACGCGGGTACGCAGCGCGACCGTTCCGTCACCGTGCATCAGCGAGTTCTCGATGAGGGTGGCCATCACCTGGGCGACCGCGCCGGGCGTGCCGACGGCCCGCAGGCCCTTCTTGCCGGAGCGCACGATGGCCCGTCCCGCGCTGCGGTAGGCCGGCCGCCACTCCTCGATCTGCTGCTTGACCACCTCGTCCAGATCGAAGGCGACCGCGGAGCCGCTGCGCGGGTCGCGGGAGTTGGTCAGCAGCCGCTGGACGACGTCGGTGAGCCGCTCCACCTGCGCCAGCGCGATGGTGGCCTCTTCCTTCACGGTGTCCGGATCGTCGGTGAGGGTGATCTCCTCCAGCCGCATGGACAGCGCGGTCAGCGGGGTCCGCAGCTGATGGGAGGCGTCCGCGGCCAGCCGCCGCTCGGCGGTCAGCATCCGGGCGATCCGCTCGGCACTGGCGTCCAGCACATCGGCGACCCGGTCCAGCTCCTGCACGCCGTAGCGGCGGTGGCGCGGGCGGGGGTCGCCGGAGCCGAGCCGTTCGGCGGTCTCCGCGAGGTCGGTCAGCGGCGCGGTCAGCCGGCGGCCCTGGCGGATGGCCAGGATGACGGCGGCGATGATCGCCAGCAGCGCCACGGCCAGAATGACGAGCAGCGTACGGCCGATCTCCGCGCTGACCGTGGAGCGGGACTCCTGGACGGTGACGGACTCCCCGCGGTCGCCGCGCACCGTCGAGGCGATGACATCGCCCGAGGGGCGGTGCCCGATCTCGATCGGTGCCTTGCCGGGCACCTTGATCTCGGCGTGCCGCTTGGCAGTGATCTGCTCGGAGAGGATGCCCGGGGTGATCTTCTCGCCGCTGCCCAGCCGGCTCTCCACTATCCCGACCAGCCGCACCGCCTCCGACGCCACGCTCTCCTGCGCGCCGGACTGGATGGTGCGGGTCTCGACGATCACCAACGAGACGCCGAAGACGGCGATCACGACGAGCACCACGGCGAGCGTGGAGTTGATCAGGCGGCGGCGCACGGGCCCCTAGCTCTTCTCGAAGCGGAAGCCGACTCCGCGGACGGTGGCGATGTAGCGGGGATTGGCGGCGTCGTCCCCGAGCTTCTTGCGCAGCCAGGAGATGTGCATGTCGAGCGTCTTGGTGGACGACCACCACGTGGTGTCCCAGACCTCGCGCATCAACTGGTCACGGGTGACGACCCGGCCGGCGTCCCGCACCAGGACCCGCAGCAGATCGAATTCCTTCGCCGTGAGCTGGAGTTCCTCCTCACCCATCCAGGCGCGGTGCGACTCGACATCGATCCGTACGCCGTGGGTGGCCGGCGGCTGCTGGGGCTCGGCGGTGGAGCCGCGGCGCAGCAGGGCCCGTACGCGGGCGAGGAGTTCGGCGAGCCGGAAGGGCTTGGTGACGTAGTCGTCGGCGCCGGCGTCCAGGCCCACGACGGTGTCCACCTCGTCGGCGCGGGCGGTCAGCACCAGGACGGGGAAGGAGTGGCCTTCGTTGCGCAGCCGGCGGGCGACCTCCAGGCCGTCCATGCCGGGCAGTCCCAGGTCCAGGACGACGAGGTCGATATTGCCCTGGAGACCGGCGTCGAGCGCCGTCGGGCCGTCCTCGCGCACCTCGACTTCGTAACCCTCGCGGCGCAGTGCGCGGGCGAGCGGCTCCGAGATGGACGCGTCATCCTCGGCGAGCAGTACACGGGTCATGGCCCGATGGTAGTCCGATGTATCCGCAGCGAGGGGCGGACCAGCGCGGATGGCCGACGGCGGAGCCGTTCCCGCGCCTTTGGCGCCGTGAGCTGCGCAAGCGCGGGCGCGCGCGAGGGCGCGCGGGCGTCGTGACGGGCGCCCGTAGTTCCCGAAAGGGATGTGACCGTTGTCTCATGCAGCCCAACGCCCCGGTAACCAGACGTATGGTGGTTCGACGTCCATCGCACAACCTTCGGGACCTTTGACGCTCCACCGGCGTCATCGGTCCCTCGTTGTGTCCCGGGCCGGCACCCCCGGCCCTGATGCACAGTGATCGACCTGCCGACCGGGTCCGCCGCGCGCTTGCACTACGGGGAGCGTGGATTCCGGGGTACGACCGTCCTGCCGGCCCCTTGCGGGGAGCCGAACCTCCCGGACGTGGGGGCGGACGGGGCTACGCCGGTGCCGGTCATCCCCCCGACCCGGGCGCGTATCGCCTGCGAACGCGTCCCGTAGCAGCAAGGAAGCTTCCATGGCGTCCAGCCTGACGAAGGATGCGGCCCAGCAGGGGAACCCTGCGGACGGCGGCAAGACCTTCTTCGGCCACCCCCGCGGACTGGCCACTCTCTTCATGACCGAGATGTGGGAGCGCTTCAGCTTCTACGGCATGAAGGCCCTCCTCCCCCTGTACCTGATCGCGCCCGGCGGCATGCATATGCAGGCCACCACGGCCACGGCGATCTACTCGGTCTACATGGCGATGGTCTACCTGCTCGCGATGCCGGGCGGCTGGATGGCCGACCGCTTCTGGGGGCCGCGTAAGACGGTCGCGATCGGCGCCGGAGTCGTCATCGCGGGCCACATCACGCTCGCCCTGCCCACCCCGGCGACCTTCTTCGCCGGTCTCGTCCTGGTCGCGCTCGGCTCCGGCCTGCTGAAGGCGAACATCTCCACGATGGTGGGCCACCTCTACAACGGCCCGGAGGACCCGCGCCGTGACGGTGGCTTCACGCTCTTCTACATCGGCATCAACCTCGGCGCCTTCCTGGCCCCGCTGACCATCGGCACCGTCGGCGAGAACGTCAACTGGCACCTCGGCTTCACGCTCGCCGCCGTCGGCATGGCGCTCGGCCTCGCCCAGTTCATGCTCGGCACCCGCCACCTCAGTGCGGAGAGCAACGTCGTCGCCCAGCCCGCGACGCCGCAGGAGAAGGCGTCCGTGCTGCGCAAGGGCCTGATCTGGCTGTTCGTCGCGGCCGTGTTCTACACCCTGCTCGCCGTGAGCGGTAACTTCGCCGACTGGGCGCTGATGCCGATCACCATCGCCGGCCTGGTCATCCCGATCGCGGTCCTGGTCCGCATGAAGCGCGACAAGGAGGTCACGGAACTCGAACAGTCCAGGCTCTCGGGCTACATCTGGTTCTTCGTGGTCGCCGCGATCTTCTGGATGATCTACGACCAGAACGGCTCGACGCTGTCGATCTTCGGTGAGAACTCCACGACGAACAACCTGCTGGGATTCCACTTCCCGACGTCCTGGTACCAGTCGCTGAACCCGATCTTCATCATGGCGCTGGCCCCGGTGGTCGCCTCGGCGTGGCTGTGGCTGAACAAGCGCGGCAAGGAGCCCAGCACCGCCGTCAAGTTCGCGTCCAGCCTCATCCTGATCGGGATCTCCTTCGCCGTCTTCCTCCTGCCGCTGCTCGGCACCGGCGCCCACGGCGGCAAGGTCAGCCCGATGTGGCTGGTGTCGATCTACTTCGTCCAGACCATCGGCGAGCTGTGCCTGTCTCCGGTCGGCCTGTCGGTCACGACGAAGATGGCGCCCGCCAAGTACAGCTCCCAGATGATGGGTGTCTGGTTCCTCGCGGTCACCGCGGGTGACTCCGTGTCGGGCCTGCTGACGTCGCCGCAGCTGAACGTCGACCTGAACAACTCGGTCTCGGTCGCCGTCGAGGCCGTCCTCGCGGTCGTCGCCGGCATCGGCATCTGGATGTACCGCAAGCGGGTCAAGGAGCTGATGGGCAGCGTCAACTGACGCCTGCCGGCCCCGGACAGCGGAAGGGGGGGCGTCGCACCGCCGGTGCGACGCCCCCCTTCGTGCGTCCCGTGGACGTGCCGGGTCAGCGGATCCGTGCCCGGCGCCGCGGCAGGAACGTGAAGACCGCGCCGCCCAGCAGGATGGCCGTCCCGGCGAGGAGGCCGAGCGCCGTCAGCCCGCCGTGATCATTCGCGCCGGTCTCGGCGAGGCCGCCGCCGCTGCCACTGCCGCCCGAGGCACCGGCCGCCCCGGCCGTACCGCCTCCGGAGACCGTCGCACCGCCCGAGGCGCCACCGGAGGTGCCGCCCTGCTGGGCCGAGGTGTCCAGGGTGAGCGAGGCGCCCGGGTCCTTCTCCGGGGTGCAGGTGGTGGTCGTCCCCAGGGCGTTGACGGTGAGCACGCCCGGCGTCAGCGTGGCCTTGCCGGTGGCGCCCGGCTTGTAGGTGCCGGTCAGATCGGGGATCGCGATCGGCTGGCCCGACTTGATGGGCGCGGCGTTCGCCGGCCCCGCGACCTTCACCGCCCCCTTGTCCGCGCCGCCGACCTTGACGTCCATCGACGGCTTGACGGCGCCCTTGGGGATGTCCGCCGGGCTGTCCATCACGGACTTGGCGAACTTCACCGTCAGGCCGTAACTGCCGCTCTTCTTCACGGCGTTGATCTGGACCGGCGAGGTCGCCTTCTTGTCCCCGATCGGCGTCTTGCAGGCGTACGGGACCTGCACCTCCTTGCCCTTGTACGCGGTGCCGTCGGGATCGCCGCCGGAGCCGCCGCCGGACGTGCTGCCACCGGCCGTGCCGCCCGAGGTCGCACCGCCGGAGGTGCCGGCGCTGGTCCCGCCGGACGTCGTGCCGGACGTGGTCCCGCCGGAGGTCCCCGCCGTGGTCCCACCGGAGGTCCCGGCCGTGGTGCCGCCCGTCGTACCGGTCGTGGAGCCACCCGTCGTGCCGGACGTGGTTCCTCCGGTCGTGCCGCCGGAACCGCCCCCGCCGTCGGTCACCTTGACGGTGACCGCGGGCTTCACCGTCTCCTTGGGCGAGCACTTGGTGTCCGTCGAGATCGGCTTGTTGACGTTGATGTTGTAGAAGCCGGGCGCCAGGGTGACCTCACCGGCCTTCGTCAGCTTCAGCTTGCCCTTCATGTCGGACAGCTTCATCGCGCCGCCCTTGGGGATCGGCGGATTCTGCCGTGGCCCCTGCATCGCCAGATCGCCGGTCTGTGCCCCGGCCACCTTGATCGTGCCGGTCGGCTGGACGGTGTTCTCCCCCAGATCGAGGATGTCGGGGTTCTTGGAGGCACCCTCGACCGTCTTCCAGACCACCTCGATCTCGTCGCCGACCTTGGCCGTCGCCGGCGCGCTGACCGCGACCTTCGTGGTGCCCTCGATCGGCGGCAGCCCCGATATCGGCGGCGGCAGACACTCCGTCTTGTACGACACCTCCGCTGCCTGGGCGGTCCCGGCCGCGGTCATGATGCCCGCCCCCGCGAGCACCAGCGCGGCCGCCGAGGCCACCGCCGTTCTCCTCCGTTGCCTCATCACGCAGAACCTTTCGACGTCGGTCGTTCGGTTGATGTGGTGGTGGACGGTGCGGTGTCCGGGGTGAACCACGGCAGCCCGCCGGTTTCGCCCGGCGTACCCGGGCCGTCCGTGGAGCCGTCGTGCGCGGTGCGGTCCTTGGTGCGGGTGCGGGGTGGCCGGCCGGCGGCGCGGCCGCGGCCGGCGGAGTGCTTGCGGGTCCGGTCCGTCCGGAGCGGGCGTACCCGGTCCACGAGCGCCATCCCGATGCGGAACACCGCCGTCGGGATCACCACGCACAGCAGCACCCAGAAGAGCATCACGCCCCAGGGCCGGCCGACCCCCCAGGGCTGCTCGACCAGGGTCCGGCCGCCGTAGGCGAGGGAGACCAGATAGTCCCCGTGTGCGCCGGCCGGCAGCTCGACCGGCAGCCTGATCTGCGCCTTCTTTCCGGCGGGAATGGTGCCCCGCCACTGCTGCTCCTCCCACTTGGGGGCGAAGACGCCGTGCGAGGTGCCGACCCGGAAGAGCGGGTCCCGGACCGGCACCGGGCCGAGATTGCCGACGGTGACGGTCAGTTCGCGCTGTGCCGGGGCGCCGAACCAGGTCAGCAGGCCACTGCTGCCCGCCAGCCGGGGCTGGGTGAGCACCGCCAGCCGGCCGCCGGTGGTGTCGGGGGGCAGCGGCGCCATCGGGTGGCCCGCCACCGTGAAGGGGGCATCCGCTGCGGCCGCCGCACCGGTCACGGTGGCCACATGCACCACACAGGGGCAGGGCTTCGGCGGCTCGGCGACCGGCAGCTTCCTGCGGAAGGCACCGTGGGCGTCGGTGGTGGCGGCCCGTCCGTCACCGTTGGCGCAGGAATTGCTGCCGCCGATCATGTTCTGTCCGCAGATCAGCAGCGTGAGCAGCGCCTTGGGGCGCCAGCCGTGGCCGGTCACGGTGAGGCTGCCGCCCTTGCCCGCCTCCTTCGCGGAGAGCCGGACGACGGGCTTGCCGTCGGCGGCGACCCGGGGGACAGCCTGGGGAGCGGCCTGGGCTCCGGCGGCCGGCAGCAGCCCCGGTGCCAGCGCCACGCACAGGGCGAGCGCGGCCACCGTCCGCCTCCGTACGCGCCGTCGGGGCGCGCCGGCGCGGACCGTGCGCGTGACCGCCGTCCGGCCCGCCCCCGTCCGGCCGTTCATGCGCGCGCCCCCGGTCCGGTGCCCGCCAGTTCGGCCGCCGCGTCCGCCGCCTTGTCCCCGGGCGCCCGCGCCTCGCCGGCCGCACGCCGAGCGGCCGGCTCGCCCCGCCTCCCGCCCGGCCCGGCGCCGCGGCGTCGCCGGCGTACGGCCGCCACCCCGCCCGCGCCCACCGCGAGCAGCAGCGCCGTGGCGGCGAGGACGCCCCAAGGGGCCGCGGTGTACGAGGCGGTGGCGGCCCCGTGGGCACCGCCCGCCGCGGTGGCCGTGAGATGGACCTCCACCGCGTCCAGAGCGGGCGGACCGGGCCAGGTCTCCGTCAGGTCGACCGCCCGGCCGGGCGCCAGTGCGGACGGCAGCGTACGGGCGGCCCGCCGCAGCACCGGGCCGAAGAGCCCGTCCGCGCGCACCGCGATCCGCGGCCTGAGCACCGTGTTGCCGCGGTTGACCAGCGTGTACCGGATGACCGCCGACCTGCCCGCGCCACGCACCGACACCTTCTCGACGGTCAGCGCGGACAACACCGGCCCCGTCACCCGCAGATGGAGCGGTACGGTCGCCCGCCCGCCCTCCTGGCCGGTGGCGAGGAGCGCGCCGGAGCGGTCGCCGGGGACCGCGTCGCGCGGGACGGTCACCGTGAACGGGACGCTCGCCCGGGTACGCGGCGGGATCCGCACCTCCTTCGAGGCGAGCGCGAGCCATGCCCCGGCGCCGGAGCCACGCAGCCGTACGGCGAGGGTGCGGCCGGTGGGATTGCTCAGGGACAGCCGGTCGGCCAGGACGCTCCCCGGGGCGCCCTCCAGGTAGAAGAACGGGCGGCCCTGGGCGCGCGGGGCGGCGCCGGCCCCCGGTGCCGGCGCGGCGGACCAGCCCGGTGGGACAGGTGCGGCGGCCGTCCGGGCCGCGGCCGCGGCGGGACACGGCAGCACGACGGCGGCGGCGAGGATCGCACCGCTGACCGCTGTACGGGGACGGAACGGCATCGGCGGCTCCTGCTGATGCGAGGGGGTGCCTCCGCGTGGGGTACGGAGGTGTACGGAGACGGGGTTGCGCCGCGCGGGTCCTGGGGCCTTTCCGGCCCTGCCCGATCGGACAGGTCCCGGCGCCCCGCGCGGCCGTCAGGCCCGCTGGTGGCGCCGGGTCAGCCAGAGAACTCCGGCCGCACCGGCCAGCAGCACCGTGCCGCCGAGGGTGCCCAGCGCCACGGCGGAGTCCGCGGGTCCGGTCTGCGGCAGCTGCGCGCCGGAGGAACCGCTGCCCGTGGCGGACCCACCGGCGCCTTCCTGGCCAGCGCCGGAACCGCCGGTTCCCTTCACGTCCAGGGTCAGCGAGGGCTTGGGGTGGTTGCTCGGTGTACAGGTGGTGGTGGTGCCCAGCGCCTTGATGGTGAGCGTGCCCGCCGTGAAGGTGACCTTGCCGCTGCCCTTGGGCGTGTACGTCCCGCTCAAGTCACTGATCTTGATGGGGGTGTTGGCCGGAATGGCCTTGTCGTTGGGCGGCCCGGCGACCGGCACCGTACCGCTCTGCGCACCGCCGAGGCTGATCAGCGCGCTCGGCTTCATGGCGCCCTTGCCCAGCTCGACGGGGCTGGAGGAGACGCCCTTCCGGAACGACATCACGAGCTTGTACCCGCCGCCGCTCGGGGTGCTCTTGATGTCGATGGGCGACACCGCGCCCTTGTTGCCGATCGGCGTTTTGCACTGGTAGTTGACGTCGACGACCTCGGCGTGGGCGGCCGGGGCGGTGAGCATCACCGCGGTCCCGGCGGTCAGCGCCGCCGCGGCGGCGAGGCCGGCGGCCCGGCCCGGGCGCCTGCCGTGCTGTGCGTGGAAGCGGGCCACCTTGTGTTCCCCTTCTCCCGATGAGCGCACCGCCGGAGTATTACTGACGGCACATCAGATTGGGCGCTCAAGGTACGCCGGGGACCGTGCCGAGGGAAGGCACAGCACAGCCCCGATCGGCTCCGGGCCCGCGGCGACGGGGAATTCCGGCCTCCAGCGCGCGGCCCGGAGACACCGCACGGCAGGTTCCGCACACGACGAAGCGCGGGCCCACAGGCCCGCGCTCAGCACTTCCGTCCACCGCCCGGCTAGGCCGGCGCGGCGAGCTCCGCCCAGACGGTCTTGCCCGTGCCGTCGGTGTTGCGCACCACGCCCCAGTCCAGGCACAACCGCTGCACGATGAACATGCCGTGACCTCCGGGGCGGCCCGGACGGTGCGGGCTGCGCGGCGCCGGCGAGCCGGTACCGAGGTCACTGACTTCAAGGTGCAGCACTTTGGCGCTGCAGCGCAGCCGCAACTCCTCGGGCCCTTCGGCATGCAGGCAGGCGTTGGTGACCAGTTCGGAGACGACGAGCAGCACGTCCTCGGCCGCGGCACGCTGATCGGCGCCGACGGCCGGCAGCCAGCCCCAGTCGTGCAGGGCCTGTCGGGCGAAGTCACGGCCGCGCGCCACGGCGCCTCGGGTGCCCGCCAGGCGCAGCCGGCGGACCTGGCCCGCCGGAGTGGCGGCACCCGGGGCGGCGGAAGCGCCGGCGCTGCCCGGCTCCGGGCCGAGATCGCCCGGCGGGTACGGCCGGGTGGTGCTCATCAGCGCTTCACCTCACCGATTCGCCTGTTCACGGAAAACAGATACTGACTGATTCAACGGATTCAGATGTCTCCTGCCCGACCGGACCGTGAGAACACCCACTTCTTGGGTACGGAAGTTGTGACACGGACTACGTGCCCGGAATGTATCGTTCCGGACACCGCGTCACATCAGTCGGTCAGAGCCGCGTCGAGAGAGTCATGCACCGTGAAGACCGCCTCCGCGCCGGTGATCTCGAAGACCCGGGCCACCACGGGCTGCATCCCGGCCAGATGGACCGCACCCCCCTCGGCCTCCGCCTTCAGGCGCGCGCCGAGCAGCACATTGAGTCCGGTGGAATCCATGAACTCAAGGGGTGAGCAATCCACTACGAGGCGTGCATATCCGTCGTCCACGCACCCCTCCAGTGATTCACGCAACAGATCCGCGGTGTGGTGATCGAGCTCACCCGCGACCGTCACCACCGCGCTGGCGCCGTGATGGCGGATCTCGACGTGAAGCCGGCCCCGGCTTGCACTGCCGACCGTCCCGCGGTCCATGCGTGCGCACCCCTCATTGCTGTCTAGACGACTGTTTGCTTACGACTGCGCTTGTCGAACCCTACGCCTTCCTGAGGCGCGCCGGTAGCCGGAACAATCCCCATAAAGACCAATATACGGACAACGCGCACTTGCCATCTTCACGCAAACCCAGGTAGGCGTAGAAGCACACATCCAACACGGCCGGCTTTGGAGGCGCCGCACACCGCAGCTTCGCGTAGAGGCATCGGCAGCCATATGCCGAGAACGATGGAGGAGACCATGTCACCCCGGCTCGACGAATTGCGTACCGACGACAACCGGCACCCCGCTTCGTCGACACCCCCGTCCGACCCGACCGGGCTTATCCCTTCCCAGCTGCTCCCTGCCGAATCAGACCTGGCAGAAGAGACTGAGATCGAGGGGCTGCCCGAGATCCCGCCGTTCGACGAGGTGGGTCCGGTGGACGCGAGGGCTCTGTCCAAGACCCTCTTCGAGCGGCTCGAGCACCTCGAAGAAGGCACCCACGAATTCGCGTACGTCCGTAACACGCTGGTCGAGCTCAATCTCGCCCTGGTGAAGTTCGCGGCCTCCCGGTTCCGTTCCCGCAGCGAGCCCATGGAGGACATCGTCCAGGTCGGCACGATCGGCCTGATCAAGGCGATCGACCGCTTCGAACTCAGCCGTGGCGTCGAGTTCCCGACGTTCGCGATGCCGACCATCATCGGCGAGATCAAGCGTTTCTTCCGCGACACCAGCTGGTCGGTGCGCGTACCGAGGCGGCTCCAGGAACTGCGGCTGGACCTCGCCAAGGCCGGCGACGAGCTGGCGCAGAAGCTGGACCGCGCGCCCACGGTGCACGAACTCGCCGCGCGCCTCGACATCAGCCGTGACGAGGTCGTCGAGGGCATGGCCGCGAGCAACGCGTACACCGCGAGCTCGCTGGACGCCCAGCCGGAGGAGGACGACAGCGAAGGCGCGCTGGCCGACCGCATCGGCTACGAGGACCACGGCCTCGAAGGCATCGAGTACGTGGAATCGCTCAAGCCGCTGATCGCCGAACTCCCGCCGCGCGACCGGAAGATCCTCTCGCTGCGCTTCGTCGCCAACATGACGCAGTCCGAGATCGGCGAGGAGCTGGGCATCTCCCAGATGCACGTCTCCCGTCTGCTCTCGCGCACCCTCGGACGGCTCCGTAAGGGCCTGATGATCGACGAGTGAGGGACCGCGGTCACTGCCGGTCGCCCGCGACCGACCACCGCCCGCGCGAAGGAGGGCCCGCCCCGGGGTTGTTCGGGACGGGCCCTCCTTCGCGTGCCCGGGGCGCACCGGACGCCGTCAGCCGGCCGTCCGGTGCGGGCCGTCAGACGAGCACGCCGTTGTGCCACACGGCCGAGACGAGCGGGACACCGGGCCGGTAGGCGAGATGGACGTGCGAGGGCGCGTCCAGCAGTGCCAGGTCGGCGCGGGCGCCGGGGGCGATCCGGCCGATGTCCGTACGGCGCAGGGCGCGGGCGCCGCCCGCGGTCGCCGACCAGACCGCCTCGTCAGGGGTCATCCCCATGTCGCGGACGACGAGCGCGATGCAGAACGGCATCGAACTCGTGAAGGACGAGCCGGGGTTGCAGTCGGTGGACAGCGCGACGGTGGCGCCCGCGTCGAGCAGCGGGCGGGCGTCGGGCCACCGGGCACGGGTGGAGAACTCGGCGCCGGGAAGCAGGGTGGCGACCGTGTCGGACTGCGCCAGGGCGTCGATGTCGGCGGCGCTGAGGTGGGTGCAGTGGTCGGCGGAGGCCGCGCCGAGTTCGACGGCGAGCTGGACGCCGGGGCCGTGGCCGAGCTGGTTGGCGTGCACCCGCGGCACCAGGCCCCTGGCCTTGCCCGCGGTGAGGACGGCACGGGCCTGGTCGCCGTCGAAGGCGCCCTTCTCGCAGAAGACGTCGACCCAGCGGGCGTGCGGGGCGCAGGCGTCCAGCATCGGGCCGGTGACGAGGTCGACGTAGCCGGCCGGGTCGTCGGCGTAGTCGGGCGAGACGATGTGGGCACCGAGGAAGGTGACCTCGTCGGTGTGCGCGGCCGCGATGCGCAGCGCGCGGGCCTCGTCCTCGACGGTGAGGCCGTAGCCGGACTTGGTCTCCTGGGTGGTGGTGCCCTGGCGGAGCGCCTCGGCGAGATAGCGGGCGACGTTGGCGTGCAGGGCCTCGTCGGAGGCGGCGCGGGTGGCGGCGACGGTGGTGCGGATGCCGCCGGCGGAGTAAGGGCGGCCGGACATCCGGGCGTTGAACTCCGCGGTGCGGTCGCCGGCGAAGACCAGGTGGGAGTGGGAGTCGACGAAGCCGGGGATGCCCGCCCGGCCGCCGGCGTCGACGGCGTTGTCAGTGGCGGGTGCTTTGCTGGATGCACCGACCCAGGCGATGCGGTCGCCGTCGATGACGACCGCCGCGTCCTGGATCAGACCGAGGGGGCCTTCACCGAGGGAGGGGTCGTTGGTGACGAGCTGGGCGATGTGGGTGATGGCGGTGGTCGGCGCGGAGGTCGTCGTCATCGCGGGGGTGTTCTCCTTCAGCCGCGTACGGCGGCGATGGACTCTGCCAGGGCGGTGGGTACGTCGGCGAGAAGAGTGTGCACGCCGTCGCGGACGATCTGCCGCCCGCCGACGATGGTGTGTCGCACGTCCGCGGCGGAGGCGGCGAATACCGCCGTCTCGGCGCCCAGCCGGGGCAGTGGTCCGGCGGTGCGTACGGAGTCCAGTGCGATCGTGGTGAGGTCGGCGAGCGCGCCGGGTTCCAGGGTGCCGGCGTCCTCCCAGCCCAGGGCGGCATGGCCGTCGGCGCTCGCGGCGCGCAGCAGGGCGGCCGCCGTCCAGTGCCCGCGGGTGCGGGTGCGCAGCCGTTCGTCGAGCTCCATGGCGCGGGCCTCTTCGAGCAGGTCGATGACGGCGTGGCTGTCGCTGCCGAGGGACAGCGGACTGCCGCGGCCCTGGAGGCGGGCGGCCGGGCCGATGCCGTCGGCCAGGTCGCGTTCGGTGGTGGGACACATGCAGACGCCGGTGCGGGAGTCGCCCAGCAGCTCGATGTCCTCGCCGGTGAGGTGGGTGGCGTGCACGGCCGTGGTCCGCGGGCCCAGCACCCCGTGCTCGGAGAGCAGTTGGGTGGGGGTCCGGCCGTGGGCGTCGCGGCAGGCGTCGTTCTCGGCGGTCTGCTCCGAGAGGTGGACGTGCAGGGGGGCCTGCCGCCCGCGGGCCCACTCGGCGACGGTGGCGAGCTGGGCGGCCGGCACGGCACGTACGGAGTGGATGGCGGCGCCGATGCGCGCGTGGTCGTGGCCGTCCTTGAGGGCGTCGGCGCGCTGGGCCCAGCTCTCGGCGGTGCCGTCGGAGAAGCGCAGCTGGTGCTGGTTGGGCGGGGCGCCGAAGCCGGCCGAGAGATAGGCGGTGTCGAGGAGGGTGATGCGGATACCGGCGTCGGCGGCGGCCGTGAGCAGCGCCTCGCCCATGGCGTTGGGGTCGCGGTAGCGGGTGCCGCCGGGCGCGTGGTGGAGGTAGTGGAATTCGCCGACGCAGGTGATGCCGGCCAGCGCCATCTCGGCGTAGACGGCGCGTGCGAGGGCGTAATAGGAGTCCGGGGTGAGCTTGTCGGCGACGCTGTACATGACCTCGCGCCAGGTCCAGAAGGTGCCGGTGCCGACCTGGACGGTGCCGCGCAGCGCGCGGTGGAAGGCGTGCGAGTGGGCGTTGGCGAGGCCGGGCAGGGTCAGGCCGCGCAGCGTGGTGGCGCCGGGCGGCGGGGTGTCGGCCCCGGTGCGGACGGCCGTGATCCGCCCGTCCGCGGCGTCCACGGCCACGCCCGGCTCGACATGGGTGCCCAGCCAGGCGTGTTCGAGCCAGTACGTCGTCGGTGTCGTCGGCGTGGTCGGTGTTGCCTGCGTCGTCAGCGGCACGCCAGCCCCTCCAGTACGTCGGCGAGTGCGGTGACCCCGGCGGCGCAGTCGTCCTCGTCCGCCGCTTCGGCGGGTGAGTGCGACACCCCGGTGGGGTTGCGGACGAACAGCATGGCGGTGGGGACGGTCCCGGACAAAATACCGGCGTCGTGCCCGGCTCCGGTGCCCAGCACCGGCACGGCCCGCTCCCGCGTCTTGCCGAGGATCGCGCTCAGCTCGTCCCGCAGGGCGTGCTGGAACTCCACTACGGGCGTGAAGGATTCGCGGACCACGCTCAGGTCCACGCCGTCGCGGGCGGCGCGCTCGGCGGCGGCCTGCTCGATCCCGGTGATCACGGTGTCCAGGGTGTCCTGGTCGGGGGCCCGGGAGTCCAGCCAGCCGCGCACGAGCGAGGGGATGGCGTTGACGCCGTTCGGCTCCACGCTGATCTTCCCGAAGGTGGCCAGGGCGCCGGCCAGCCGGGCCTGTTCCCGCGCGGCGAGCACGGTCGCGGCGTAGCTGAGCATCGGGTCGCGGCGGTCCTCCAGGCGGGTGGTGCCGGCGTGATTGGCCTCGCCGCGGAAGTCGAACCGCCAGCGGCCGTGTGGCCAGATGGCGGAGGCGATGCCGACCGGGGCACCGGGCCCCGCGGCGGAGCCGCTGTCGAAATCAGCCAGGGCGCGCCCCTGCTCGACGTGGAGCTCGACGAACGCGCCGATCCGGGCGAGCCGTTCGGGGTCCGGGCCGATGGCCTCGGGGTCGTATCCCGCGCGCTCCATGGCCTGCGGGAGGGTGATGCCGTCGCCGTCGCGCAGCCGGTGCGCGGCCTCGGTGGTCAGCGCCCCGGCGGAGAGCCGGGAGCCGACGCAGGCCAGGCCGAAGCGGGCGCCCTCCTCGTCGCCGAAGTTGACGATCGCCAGCGGCCTGCCGAACTCCACTCCCCTGCGGCGGAGTTCGTCCAGGGCGGCGAAGGAGGAGACGACGCCGAGGGGGCCGTCGAAGGCGCCGCCGTCCGGTACGGAGTCCAGGTGGGAGCCGGTGACGACGGCGTCGCCGGGGGCCACGTCCTGGGGGCCGGTGGCGCCGAGCCAGGCCCACTGGTTGCCGTTGCGGTCCAGTTCGTAGGCGAGCCCGCGGGCCTCGGCCTGGGCCCGGAACCACGCGCGGCAGTCGGCGTCGGCGCCGGTCCAGGCGTAGCGGCGGTAGCCCCCGGAGGAGGAGTCGCGGCCGAGGGGCCGCAACTCCTCCCACATCTCGTGGAACGAGGCGGTCACGCGCCCCCGCCTTCGCCCTCGCGCATCGGGATGCGGACACCGCGCTCGGCGGCCACCTCGTCGGCGCGCTCGTAGCCCGCGTCGACGTGCCGGATGACGCCCATGCCGGGGTCGTTGGTGAGTACCCGGCGGATCTTCTCGCCGGCCAGCGGGGTGCCGTCGGCGACGGTGACCTGGCCGGCGTGGATCGAGCGGCCCATGCCGACGCCGCCGCCGTGGTGCAGCGAGACCCAGGAGGCGCCCGAGGCGACGTTGACCATGGCGTTGAGCAGCGGCCAGTCGGCGATCGCGTCCGAGCCGTCCTTCATGGCCTCGGTCTCGCGGTAGGGCGAGGCGACGGAGCCGCAGTCGAGGTGGTCGCGGCCGATGGCCAGCGGGGCGCGGAGGGTGCCGTCGGCGACCATCTCGTTGAAGCGCTCGCCGGCCTTGTCGCGCTCGCCGTAGCCGAGCCAGCAGATACGGGCGGGCAGGCCCTGGAAGTGGACCCGCTCGCCGGCCAGCTTGATCCAGCGGGCCAGCGACTCGTTCTCCGGGAAGAGGTCCAGGATCGCCTTGTCGGTGGCGGCGATGTCGCGGGCGTCGCCGGACAGCGCGGCCCAGCGGAACGGCCCCTTGCCCTCGGCGAACAGCGGGCGGATATAGGCGGGGACGAAGCCGGGGAAGGCGAAGGCCCGCTCGTATCCGGCGAGTTGGGCCTCGCCGCGGATCGAGTTGCCGTAGTCGAAGACCTCGGCGCCGGCGTCCATGAAGCCGACCATGGCCTCGACGTGCCGGGCCATCGACTCGCGCGCCCGCTGGGTGAAGTCGGCGGGCTTCGCGGCGGCGTAGGCGGCCATGTCGTCGAAGTCGATGCCGACCGGCAGATAGGCCAGCGGGTCGTGGGCGCTGGTCTGGTCGGTGACGATGTCGATCGGCGCGCCCTCGGCGAGCATCTGCGGCAGCAGCTCCGCGGCGTTGCCGAGCAGTCCGATCGACAGCGGCTTGCGCTGGTCCCGGGCCTCGACGGCGAGCTGGAGCGCGTGCTGGAGGGTGTCCGCCCGGACGTCCAGGTAGCGGTGCTCGATCCGGCGCTCGATGGCCCGCGGGTCGACGTCGATGCAGATCGCGACACCGTCGTTCATGGTGACGGCGAGCGGCTGGGCGCCGCCCATGCCGCCGAGGCCGGCGGTGAGGGTGATCGTCCCGGCGAGCGTGCCGCCGAACTTCTTCGCCGCGACGGCCGCGAAGGTCTCGTAGGTGCCCTGGAGGATCCCCTGGGTGCCGATGTAGATCCACGAACCGGCCGTCATCTGCCCGTACATGGTCAGCCCGAGGGCCTCCAGACGGCGGAACTCCTCCCAGTTGGCCCAGTCGCCGACGAGGTTGGAGTTGGCGATGAGCACCCGCGGCGCCCACTCGTGCGTCTGCATCACGCCGACCGGCCGGCCGGACTGGACGAGCATCGTCTCGTCCTGCTTGAGCGTGGTGAGCGTGCGCACCATCGCGTCGAAGGAGCGCCAGTCACGTGCGGCCTTGCCCGTGCCGCCGTAGACGACGAGCTGGTCCGGGTGTTCGGCCACCTCCGGATCGAGGTTGTTCTGCAGCATGCGCAGCGCGGCTTCCTGCTGCCATCCCCGAGCACTCAGCTCCGTACCGCGCGGTGCCCGCACGGGTCGCGGTCCCGACATGGGCCGTGCCTCCCTGACGTCGAATGGATTGAGCTATTCACATATTGATGTCACTGAATAGCGTTAGTCAACAGGGTGTGGCCGCGACACCCACCGCAAGGCGCGGGAACCAGCCGGACGTCGCACACTATTTTTGACTTGCCCACCGGGAAAGTCTGCGCTAACTTTCCTAGTGGGCAAGTCAACGGGGACGTACGAACCGCCTTGGGGAGGCGAGCGCCATGAGCACACCGGTGGATGCCGAACGGGCCTGGCAAGATCTACAGCGCATCCGGGTACCGCAGGAGCGGGTGTACGACGAGATCGAGAGAAGCGCCCAGAGCGACCTCGGGTCGACCTACTTCACGGCCGCCGTGATGTGGGTTTTCCTCGCCGTCACGGGCCTGGATCTGCCCACGTGGGCGTTCTGGCTGGTATTGACCGCCTACTTCGCCGTACTGGGCAGCGCGGCAGTGATCTACAACCGCAGGAGCCGGATCCGGCTGCACCGCTCGCGCCACAGCTGGCGGTCGGTCGCCACCTTCGTCGCGGGCATGGCGGTCACCCTCGTGACCATCCTGGTGTCCGGCTTCGTGGCCGACCAGCTGGCGCTGCCGTTCGGCAGCCTGATCCAGGCCACCGCCTCGACGGGCGTCTTCCTGCTCTTCGTCGGCCCGGCGAACCGCTGGGCGGTCAGCGCGCTCCGCGACCGCGGCGCGAGAGTCGGCCACCGGGCGGTGAGTTGATGAGCACCCCGAGCGGCTTCGACGAACTGATCCACCCGTCCACCCGCCTGTCCGTGGTGGCGCTGCTCGCCGCCACGGAATGGGCGGACTTCTCCTTCATCCGCGACAGCCTCTCGCTCAGCGACTCCGCGCTCTCCAAGCAGCTGCACACCTTGGAAGAGGCCGGGTATCTGGAGATCCACAAGGAGGGCGGCGGCCGGAAACGGCGCACCAAGGTACGGCTGACCAGCCGCGGCCGCACCGCCTTCGAGGGGCATGTGGCCGCACTCCGGGCCATCGTCGAGGGCGCGGGACCGACGACGGGCGCCACGCCGGCGACGGAGTCCGCCGCGGCGACGACATCAGGGACACAGCACCAGCAACAGCGCGCGGAGGCGGGCCGATGACCACGACCGAGCACCTATCCACGGCCCCGGCCAGGACCGCGCCGGAAGCGGCCCCGGGGTCCACCGCAGCCCGCCAAGCAGTCGTCCGGGTACGGGACTTGCGGATGTCGTACGGCGACACCACGATCCTGCACGGCATCGACCTGGACATCCACCGCGGCGAGATCTTCGCGCTGCTCGGCCCCAACGGCGCCGGGAAGACCACCACCGTCGAGATCCTGGAGGGCTTCCGCCAGTGCTCCGCCGGGGAGGTCCGTGTCCTGGGTGCGGACCCGGCGCGCGGTGACGACGCCTGGCGCGGCCGGATCGGTCTGGTGCTGCAGTACTGGCGCGACCACGGCCGCTGGCAGGTCGCCGAGTTGCTGACGCACTTCGCCACGTACTACCCGAACCCCCGCGACCCGGCCGAGCTGCTGGCCCTGGTCGGCCTCACCAAGCAGGCCGGCCGGCAGGTCGACCATCTCTCCGGCGGCCAGCGCCGCCGTCTGGACGTCGCCCTGGCCATCGTCGGCCGCCCCGAACTCCTCTTCCTGGACGAGCCGACCACCGGCTTCGACCCCGAGGCCCGGCGCGACTTCCACGATCTGATCGAACGGCTCGCCCGCGACGAGGGCGTGACGATCCTGCTCACCACCCACGACCTGGTGGAGGCCGAGCGGTTGGCCGACCGGATAGCAATGCTGGTCAACGGCCGGATCGGGATCCACGGCACCCCGACGGAACTGTCCCGGCGGGCCGCCGCCCAGGCCGAGGTCCGCTGGACGGCGGCCGACGGCACGGCGCGCACGGAACGCACCGCGGACCCGTCCCGGCTGGTCTGGGAACTCCACCAGCACACCGGTGGACCGATCGCCGATCTGGAGGTCCGCCGCCCGACGCTGGAGGACACCTATCTGCACATGGTGCACCGGGAGGCCAAGCGCGGAGCCGACGGGGCCGAGGCCGGGGCCGGCGCCCCGGAGGGGGAGGAACAAGCCGCATGAGGGGGACCGATATGACAGCCGCGACGACGGCGACGGGCACGACCGAGGGAATCGGGACGACCGGGGCGACGGACACGGCCGGTGCGAGGGGCCGGACCGGGCCGGGCCACCCGCGCGGCGCCGCCCCGGGGGAGACCGCACCGCGCTCCCGCCGCCGTCCCTGGCGCGCCGGCTTCCAGCGCGGGCGGATCGAACTGCGCCACCTCCTGCGTAACCGCAAGGAGTTCAGCGGCCATCTGATCAACGTCGTCGTGGCGCTGCTGATCGCGCACAACATCAGCGGCAGGGTGCCCGGCACCCACATCCCGATGGCCCATCTGACGCTCGCGGGCTTCTCCGCCTATCTGCTGTTCCAGATCGGGCTGGTCAATCTCCCGCAGATTCTGGTGACCGAGCGCGAGGAAGGCACCCTGCTGCGGCTGCGCGCCACCCCCGGCGGCATACCCGCCTACCTCATCGCCAAGTCGCTGCTGGTGGTCGTCATGGCCTTCGGCACCCTGCTCGTCCTGCTGGGAGCCGCCGCCGTGCTGGTGGACGGGCCGCTGCCGCACGGGCCCGGCGGCTGGCTGACGCTGCTGTGGGTCAGCGCGCTCGGGCTGCTCGCCGTCGTACCGCTGGGTGCGGCCCTCGGCGCCGTGCTGCCGAACCCGCGCGAGGCGCTTGCGCTGATCATGCTGCCCACGTTGGCGCTGCTGATCACCTCGGGCGCGATGTTCCCGCTCAGCTCGCTCCCCGAGGTGGTCCAGAAGATCGCCTCGGTCTTCCCGCTCCGGTGGATGGCCCAGGGCCTGCGCTCGGCCCTCCTGCCGGACACCGCACGCGCCGCGGAACTGTCCGGCTCCTGGGAGCTGCCCACGGTGGCCCTGATACTCAGCGCCTGGGCCGTGGTCGGCTTCCTCCTCGCGGTCCCGCTTCTGCGCCGTGCCACCCGCCGCGAGTCCGGCTCCCGCCTCTCCGAAAGCCACCGCAAGGCGGAACTCAGCGGCGGCCGGGCGGCCTGAGACTGCTGCCGTGTGGTCCTGGATGCCGCTCGTGTCGTCCGGCCAAAGGTCGGACGGCGCGGGTGGCATCCAGGACCACACGGCAGTACAGCCGGCTGATGGACCGGGGCACGGGGGACCCACGGCCGGCGAACCCAGGGCCGGTGGACCCACGGCCGGTGGACCCAGGGCCGGTGGGCGGCGAGCCAGCAGGCCGGTGAGCTGCCGGGCCGGCGGGCCGGTGAGCTGGCAGGCTGGCGGGCGGGTGGCACGGGACCTGCGGGCCGTGGGCGGGCCGCCGGCCAGCGGCCGGCTCCTCGGAGCGGTTCGGAGGCGTGGGTATCAGTTGGCGTGACAGCCCCACCCAATGATGGAGTTGCCCCATGAACTTCACGGACCGGGACCGGGCCGTACGGGCCGCCATTGCACAAGGGCTGGTGGGGCCCGCGGAGCCCGTCGCCGGGCTGCTCGATATCGCCGGGGTCCGACGGTCGGCGGCCGAGCTCCGGGCCGCCTTCGAGGAGTTCACCGCCCCCGGCACCCCGGTGCTGCACGCCTTCGCGGTGAAGGCCGCCTCGCTCGTCCCCGTTCTGCGGCTGCTCGCGCAGGAGGGCCTCGGGTGTGAGGTGGCCAGCCCGGGGGAGCTGGCGCTGGCCCGGGCCGCCGGTGTGCCGGTCGCGCGGACCGTCCTGGACTCCCCGGCCAAGACCCTCGCCGAGCTGCGTGAGGCGCTGGCCCTCGGGATCGCCGTCAATGCCGACAACCCCGAAGAACTGGCCCGTATCGACTCCCTGATGGCCTCCGCGCCGAGCAGTGCCCCCGTGGGTCTGCGGGTCAATCCCCAGATCGGCGGCGGCAGCATCGGGGCGATGAGCACCGCCACCGACACCTCGAAATTCGGTGTGGGGCTGCGGGACGAGGGCGCCCGCGACTGGGTCGTACGCTCCTTCCTCGCCCGGCCGTGGCTGACCCGGCTGCATGCCCATGTCGGTTCCCAGGGCATGCCGCTGGAGCTGATGACCGCGGGCGTCGGGGCCCTCTTCGTCCTCGCCGAGGAGATCAACGAGAGGGCCGGCCGGCGTCAGATCGACACCCTCGACATCGGCGGGGGCCTGCCGGTCAACTTCTCCTCGGACGCCGTCACCCCGACCTACCGCGAGTACGTCGCGCAGCTCCACGCCACCGTCCCCGGGCTGCTGTCCGGACGCTATGGGCTGGTCACCGAGTTCGGCCGCTCACTGCTGGCCAAGCACGGCACGGTCCTGGCCCGCGTCGAGTACGCCAAGTCGGCCGGCGGCCGTCCCATCGCGGTCACCCATGCCGGTGCCCAGGTCGCCACCCGTACGGTCTTCGCCCCCGAGTCCTGGCCGATCCGGGTGGCGGCCTACGACGCCGAGGGCCGCCCCAAGACGGGCGCTCCGGTGCCACAGGACGTCGCGGGACCGTGCTGCTTCGCGGGTGATCTGGTCGCCGAGAACCGTCCGCTCCCCCTCCTGGAGTCCGGCGACCACGCCGCCCTCCTGGACACCGGCGCGTACTACTTCTCCACCCACTTCGCCTACAACTCCCTTCCCCGGCCCGGGATTTACGGCTATGCGGCGGATCCGGACGGTACCGTCCGCTTCGCCACCGTCCGCACCCCGCAGACCCTGGAGAACCTCACCGAGGAGAGCGGCGGCGCCCACACGGAGTCGCTGCGCGACCTCGGGAGGCAGTAGATCCTGAGGGGCGGCACAGAGCCCGCGAGGGCAGCCTCCCGGGCCCAGCCCTCAGCGACCGCTCGGCGCACCACCGGCCCGCATCCCACCGGCCCGCGCACCACCGGCCCGCGCCCCACCGGCCCGCGCGTGACCGGCCCGCGCCCCGCCCGGCCGGGCGTCCCCGGCGGCCGTTCCGGTCAGTACGTACGCGGTGACATCCTTGCCCGCGGCGCCGCCCCGCCCGGCGGATTCGGTCCGGACCCACAGCAGCGCCTCGTGTTTCCGCTCCCAGCGGCCCAGCCACAGCGCCTTGCCCCACAGGCCGAGCGCGGCCCCGGCCATCAGCAGCCCACCGGTCGCCGGCAGCACGAACGACGAGGCGACCGCCGCCAGGAAAGCGAGCAGCAGCCACCAGCGGTGCGCCCGTCGCCAGGTGCGGAGGGTGACCGAGCGGTCCTGAAGGATGACGGCCTTCCCGGCGCGCGCAGCGCCACGGGCCAGCTCCGCGTAGCGCCCGCGCCGTGCCGCGAACACCACCAGCGCCGCGCCCACTGCCAGCACCGCCCCCGCCAGCAGCCCGATCGTCCGGCCGGTCAGTCCCGGAACCAGCACCCCGATGCCCGCGGCCAGCAGTCCCGGCCACCACAGCCAGCCGGCCGGTGCCCGTACCACCACGGCCACCCGGACCAGCCCATATGCCCCACGTCCCACGACAGACCTCCTCGCCCCGAGACCGCTGTGCCTCAGCTCTCCGGCACAGCTGTACGGCGGCGGATCGTAGCCAGCCGGGATGAGGATTCCCTGAGACGGCGCCCCACGGGCTGCCAGGCCTTGGCACTCCCACAAGCTGCCGGCCCACAAGCCGCCAGCCCTCAGCGCGCCCCCGGCACGCCGCGCCCCCGCGCCGTCCTGCTCACTCGACGAACAGTCCGCGTTCCGCCGCCCGCGCGTCGAATTCCTCCAGGCGGGCCTGGGCGTCCGGAAGGGCGTCGCACATCGCCTCCAGCAGGACCCGGCCCAGCAGCATGGGGGCACAGGCCGTGTCGAAGGACAGCCCGGTGCCGACGGGGGCGGGGAGCAGGAGGTCGGTGTGGTGGGCTACGGGGGCGAAGGCGCTGTCGGCGACGGTGACGACGGTCAGTCCGGCGGTGCGGGCGTATTCCAGTGCCTCGACGACCTCGCGGGGGTGGCGGGGCAGGGCGAAACAGAGCAGGGCGCTCGCACCGGCGCGTACGGCGGCGTCGATGCGGTCGGTGAGCAGGGTGCCGCCCTCGTCCAGGAGCCGGACGTCGGGGTGGACCTTGCGGGCGAAGTAGGTGAAGCCCGCGGCCTGGGCGGTGGCGGCGCGCAGCCCGAGGACGAGCAGCGGGCGGGAGGCGGCGAAGAGGCGGCCCGCCTCGGCCACCGGCGCCGGGTCGGTGAGCGCGGCGGCGAGCTGACGGAGGTTGTCGATCTCCGCTTGGACTGCCTGCTGGTACTCGTTGGCGGTCCCGGCCTCGGCGGCTCCCGCGGTGGGCGCCACCTCGCGCAGATGGCGGCGCAGCGCCGGATAACCGTCGAAGCCCAGGGCGACCGCGAAGCGGGTGACGGACGGCTGGCTGACGCCGGCGAGATCGGCCAGTTCGACGCTGGAGAGGAAGGGCGCGTCGGCGGCTCGGCGCACCATGCAGTGGGCGATCCGGCGCTGGGTGGGCGTCAGCCGGTGCCCCTCGAAGAGCTTCTGCAGCCGGGCGGCGGTGCCGGTGTCCGTACCGCCCGCACGAGCCGTTCCCACCGCGCCGCCCACGGCAGCCGTACCGCCCGCGCCGGCCTGCACGCCCCGTGCCCCCTCGGCACCACCCGTCGCCCCGCCACCGACCGCGCCGCCCATACCGTCGCCGACGCCGCCGTCGTTGTCCCCGTCCCCGCTCATCGCCTCTTCTTCCCGGCCCGGTCGGGGGCCTTGTCCTGTGTCGACCGACTGTACGGAATTCCCGGCCCGCTCCGGTCCGGGACAGGCGTCGGGATCCGGGCGTACGCGTTCTGGCCGTACGCGATCCGGTCGTACCCGTTCCGGTCGTACGCGTTCCACC